>CAJOGA010000013.1 GCA_905233855.1 uncultured Clostridia bacterium | reverse complement strand
GGAAATATAATACGGTAAGCAATCCGGAGTGGTTTTAAGGTTCAGCAGACCTCTTTTTTCAGCCTCTGCTATCCATGCATCATCATAGCCGTTGCCGTTGAATATAATTTTCTTATGGTCTTTTATAACTCTCTTTATAAGCTCATGGAGTGCGTTATTAAAGTCATCTTTGCCTTCCAATTCATCGGCAAATTGTTTGAGACTTTCTGCAACCGCTGTGTTTAAAGCAATATTAGCACCTGAAACGGATGCGGCTGAGCCTAACATTCTGAATTCAAATTTATTGCCTGTAAATGCGAAAGGACTTGTCCTGTTTCTGTCGGTTGTGTCTTTAGGGAATCTTGGCAAAACGTGGACGCCTATCTTCATTTGTACCCTTTCTTTTGTGTCGTAAGACGAATCGTTTGCTATTGATTCAAGTATTTCGGTAAGCTCATCTCCGAGGAACATCGAAACGACAGCCGGAGGAGCTTCATTTGCACCGAGCCTGTGGTCGTTTCCTGCCGATGCAACGGATATACGGAGCAAATCCTGATAATCGTCAACGGCTTTTATTACCGCACACAGGAACAATAAGAATTGAGCGTTTTCATGAGGCGTTTCACCCGGCTCCAAAAGATTTGCGCCGTCATCGGTGGAAATGGACCAGTTGTTGTGTTTACCGCTGCCGTTTACCCCTGCGAAAGGCTTTTCATGCAGCAGACAAACCATATTATGTTTTTTGGCAATTCTTTGCATAAGCTCCATTGTAAGCTGGTTATGGTCTGTTGCTATATTTGTTGTGGCAAATATAGGTGCAAGCTCATGTTGTGCGGGAGCAACTTCATTATGTTCGGTTTTTGCAAGTATTCCAAGCTTCCAAAGTTCTTCGTTTAATTCTGTCATAAATGCGGAAACTCTTGATTTTATTGTGCCGAAATAATGGTCGTCAAGCTCTTGTCCTTTAGGTGGCTTTGCACCGAAAAGCGTTCTGCCTGTGAATAAAAGATCCGGTCTTTTGTCAAACATGTCGCGGTCTATAAGAAAATATTCCTGTTCGGGACCGACAGTTGTTTTAACTGAGGTTGCATTGCTTCCGAAAAGCTTTAAAACTCTTAATGCCTGTTTATTTATCGCTTCCATTGATCTTAACAAAGGAGTTTTTTTATCGAGTGCTTCTCCGCCGTAAGAACAGAAAGCTGTCGGAATACATAATGTATTACCCTTAATAAAAGCAAATGAAGTAGGATCCCATGCGGTATATCCTCTTGCTTCAAACGTTGCACGAAGTCCTCCCGAAGGGAAGCTTGATGCGTCAGGCTCGCCGTGAACCAACTCTTTGCCTTTGAATTCCATTATTATGTTACCGTCTTCTGTAGGAGAAATAAAACTGTCGTGTTTTTCAGCTGTAACTCCTGTCATAGGTTGAAACCAGTGAGTGTAATGTGTTGCACCGTTTTCTATTGCCCAGTCTTTCATTGAATTTGCGACAACGTCCGCCACGCTTGAATCGAGCCTTTTGCCGTTTTTGATAGCGTTCTGTACAGCTTTGTACGCTTCCTTCGGCAGACGCTCTTTCATGGTAGCACTGTTAAAAACCTTGCTTCCAAACATTTCTGTTACTTTGTTCATAAATCATCTCTCCCTTTTTGCAGCATCTCGAAAATCCGGAAATTTTCGGATAAATAATTTTTTAAACACAAAAAAGGCAATGAGACCGGACTTTCATCCAAGGCCTCATTGCCTTTACGTGAACATGATAACACTTTGTATTTAAAAATTCAATAGTCAAAACCGACAAAATGCAACAAAACAGATTTGAATTATTTATAAAAACAAAACAAATATTAAGTTCTGTATGTTTTCAAAATGGTTTCAGCAACCTCACGCTTTGACTGCCTGGTATCCATCGCCTGTTTTTCAATAATTTTGTGAGCTTCAACTTCGGACAGATGCAGGTTTTCTATAAGCACCCATTTGGCGTGATTTACTATGCGTATCTCTTCCATTTTTGCAGTCAGTTTTGCGTTTTTTAATTCCACCTTTTTAAGACGGAAATTGGTTGCGACGACAAGGTTTGCCGCTTCATACAGCGTTTGTCTGGACATTGGTTTGGACAGGGTAAGAACGCCGTATCTGCCAACCTCATACGAAACCTGATCATAATATTCGTTATTTATTAAAAGTAATACACCCGTAGAGCCGTCAGACGACAGATCGACAGAAAATTCTATTCCGGTTTCATCTTTCAGTGGAGAGTTTACAACAACCATATCGAAGCTTTGCAAAAGGGTCATCCGTTTAGCTTCACTTATGCTTGACGCACGGTTTACATCGACCGTATATCTCCCTTCGAAGATGCTGTTAAATGCATCGGAAACCTTATCTGAACAGGAAACCACGAGTATGCTTATCAATTCCTTGTCAGGAAGCATTTTAATCACTCCGGTTTACTGTTTATTTTTAATATATATATTTTCCGGCAGGTATTTTTTTACTATTTCGCTCTTTTTTGCCTCTTCCAACGCTTCTGTCAGGTTACGAGGGAGGGTTGATAGCTTATCGGTTATGCTTTTGTCTGCGTTGTATAAATTAATATTGCACGGGCGGCAAAGTTCTTTCTTATTCACAACGCCCTCTGTTCCGGAATATATAACAAGTGCATAAGCAAGATATGGGTTTGCCATTGGGTCGGGAGAACGCAGTTCAAAGCGGCTTCTTTCATCAGTTTCTGCCGGGATTCTGATAAGCTGCGAACGGTTGCCCTCGGCCCAGGTTATATAAAACGGTGCTTTTTTGTCGCCCAGTCTTTCATACGATTCGTTTATAGGATTAAGAAAAGCGGTGATACCGCGGATATTATCGAGTATACCCGCAATAAAGCTGTTTGTTTTTGATTTGTCATTAAGAGAAATGTTTATATGCATTCCGTTGCCGCTTTCATTTTTGACAGGCTTTGGCATAAAGCTTGCATAAAGCCCGTTTTTTGCCGCTATTGTACATGTAACGGACTTAAATGTAACCGCATTGTCGGCACTTGACAACGGGTCGGAATGTTTAAAATCAATTTCGTTTTGTCCCGGACCTTCTTCGTGATGTGAGCTTTCGGGATATATATCCATATTTTCCAAGGTCAGACATATCTCGCGGCGGACGTTTTCACCGCGATCCGACGGTGCTATGTCGAAGTATCCTGCATTGTCAAACGGAACGTTTGTGGGATTGCCTTCATCATCTGTTTTAAACAGATAAAATTCAAATTCCGAGCCGATATTTAATTCAATTCCGTTTTCCTTTGCGTACTGTATGGCTTTTTTTAAAATGTGTCTTGTATCCATTTCGTAGGGAGTGCCGTCGGGGTTTTTGATGTCGCATATCATCCTTACAACTTTACCCTGGGACGGACGCCAAGGCAAAACCTCGACAGTTGACGGGTCGGGGAAAAGGAACAAATCCGAATTTGCTTCATCGCCAAAGCCGTCAATCGCCGATGCGTCAAAGGATATTCCGTGTTCAAACGCTCTTTCAAGCTCGCTTGAAAGTATGGATATATTCTTTTGCACGCCGAAAACATCGCAAAAAGCAAGCTTTATAAATTTCACGTCCTCCGATGCAATATAGTCTAAAACATCATTTTTATTATACATGATTTATCTCTCCCTTTTGTGTCCGTTTAGCTGTATTTTAACACCACAGTATTTTAAAATCAATACAAATATTAATAAACAGACATTGACAAAATGCAAATATATAAAAATCGTTTACATGAAACATATCTCTTATGGGCGTTGAATTGATAATGGAGCTAAAATGACAAATTCGTTTATCTGCTAAAAAGCGTAGTTGAATTGTCGTACATTGTTGTCATAATCCAACAGTTATCCCATAATCCAACGATTACTTTTTGAGGACAAAAAAAGAAGGTAGCCACTCAAAGTCGATAGCGACCCGGAACGGCTGCCTTTTGTTTTATTGAAAACGGCGGAAAGTCCTTATATCAAGCCGTTTTGCACGATAGTCAAGACCACCGGTTTACCGGTGGTCTTGACTTGTTTATTTAAATAATATTTCCAAAACTTCCTTTGGGGTCATACTTTTGATATTTTCGCCGTCCGCCAAAACATCGGCTGACCAGGTGAACTTGCCCGCATTTTCACCCGTAAAGGTGAAATAAACATCAGGATCACACAGATAAATGGGATAACGGCTATACCATTCGGGGTAGTGTTTTGACATATACTCATCTGCCAGCTTATATGCCTCACAATCGGCGGATTTTCCAATAGCGCTTATCTGAACACCGCCACCCGGTTGGTTTGTTCTGCTTTTGCTCGGTGTAGAGTGCAGAATAAGCGTACTTCCGTCAGAGCAAGTGCCAAGTGAAATCCAGATATGACCGTTCATACTCATCATTTCGCCGGGCTTCATTTCAGTTATGTCCTGCGTCCACTCACCAAGACCTCTTGCCGCCAGTTTTTTAGCTGTGCCTGTTGAGCCCATAACATAGCCTTCTTGTAAGTCTTCCGTTTCAAAGGTATTATATAAAACCCAGCCGACATATCCCGAGCAGTCAAGACCTGCGTAGTAGTATTCGTTATATTCACCATAAGGATAATAGCTGGTTTTCGGATCTGCTTTGTCCTTGTCTCCGTCCTTTTCCTTGTATGTAAAATTTTCATCCTGTGCGTTAAAGAAGCGTACCCAGTCGGGAGAAACACCGACTGTCCTTGCCTGTACGCTGCTTCCGACATCCTGCCAATCCCAACCGCCGCCGTAGATATAAAGCGTTGTTCCGACAGGCTCCATTGCGGTTTTTAAAAAATTAAGAAGTGTTTTTTCGCCTGGGATGCCGGATACAACAGGTGTAAATTCCTCCTCATTGCCTATAATTTCTTCTGCTGAAATTACAGTATTGTTGGAAATTTTCAGCTTGTAGGAATAGCCTTCCTTCAATGTGTTTTGTATGGGATAATCATATTTTCCGTCATCATTCTCTTTGCCGTTATCAATGGAAAGGATTGTTTCTTTGCCGTCAATAAGAAATCTGTAGCGGAAATTGTTTTTATTGTCCTTATTTGTTTCTTTTTCGCCGTAATTTTCAACTCCGAGATATGTGGCGGTTTGGTATTTGCTTACCCTTGCGGTCAGAATGGAAATCTGTTCCACGTTTAAATCATCATAAGAACCAAGCAATCCGTTTCCGTAACCCTCCACAAGTCCTGCAGCACTGAGTCTGTCAATCGAATCCTTTGCCCATTCAGGAACGTCGAAAAACGCAAGTGGCTCCCTCATCGCCTCAGTTTCAGGCAGCATACGTGCAAGAATCGTCAATGCCTCCACACGGCTAATTGTTTCCTGCGGACGCAAAGTGTTGTCTTCGTAGCCTTTGATAATTCCGTCTTCGACAGCTTGTGCCAATTCCGGGGCAAATATTTCATTTACATCCTGTGCGTCAGCGAACGATGACAATGTATCTAAACTTGATTTTTCAAAGAAGCCGGCAGCATCCATAAAAGCAGCAACTGTGTATTCGCGTGACGCACCGATTATGCGTTCATCCGCTATGTAATCAAACGCTATATAGTATTTATAGTTGTCGTCATATAATCCTACACACGCATCCATACCGGGATTGTGACTGAAAGCTTTTTCAATCACTCGCTCCCAAGATGCGTATTTTTCAAACATTTCGTCCGCCGTAGGACCGTCTTCATGTCCGTAGCGTTCAAGATTATACGCCTTAACCGTTGCCAACCCTTCGGGATTTCCTTCATAAGCCGCAAGCCGCAGTTCGTTGCGTTTTGCACTTACCGCGCGTGCAATTTCTTCTATGGACTTACCCTCGGCAGTCATTTCATCCAAAATATCGTACATCTGTGAGTAACTTTGCAAATACTCAATACGGTTTTGACGGTAAGCTTCTACAGCCTCGGAATCAGTCCAGTCATACTCGGCGTATGCCGCAAGACTTCCTGTCGAGCTTGGTGAAAAGCCGTAAACGGCTTCAGGATTAATAATAATATCCTCCATAGCCTTATTGTTAAGACGGGGATCGTGTTGATAGCGAAAAGTCTTGACATCTCCGCCACCACCCTCATAAATATCATCTGCGTAAACGGCCGCAAATGAAATACTCATAACTGCTGCTATCACTATCAATATCGAAATAATTTTTGATGTTTTTTTCATTTTTGTTATATCTCCTATACGCATAAAAAATCTCAAATACATTTTATCATATAGTAGCCTAAATGTAAATATAAGTCCCTGATGTTTTTTGCATTAGCGAAATTTATCTTAAATTCTTGTCAAACCTGTGATTTTATGATATAATTCTTAGTAAATATTACGATTTGCATGGTGCTTTTGCAATTAGATACAATAGCTTGCGTGGGGGGAAAACATAATGCAGAAAAAAACAATTATGGAAATGCCAAAAAAATGTTTTTGGGGAATAATCGGTTTTTGTGTATTGGGAATAGTATTAGGCTCTGTTTTTGATTTTCAAATAAGCGAGATGCTTGCGAACAAAACGAAAATAGGCTCATTCTTTGCAACATGGGGTGCTTATCTATCATACTGCCTGTATCCCGCAGCAGGGACATGCCTGTTTGTCGGACTAAAAGAAAAAGGCAAAAAGTACCGTTTGCTTGCATGGACGCTTTTAGTGATTGCTTATTTTATTGCCGTTTACTATTCTAACAGTTACAATGGCGAAAAAATACGGGATATACTTGGATATACAGCAGGGGAATCTTCTCCTTTGCTGTCTGTCCTTGCTTGGATTTTGTTTGCCGCTTTGTATGCATGGGTTCCGTTTGTAACAGCCAAGCTGATTGACCGCGAAAACCCAAACAAACTGATAGCGGTTGGGGCTGCTATTCTTGTTGCGGGTATAATCGCAGATGATGTAAATGTATGGCTGAAACAGGTGGCATCACGCCCACGCTATAAATACCTTTTAACTTTGGAAAATCCTATATCTGAGTTTCGCAACTGGTGGGATATGATACCAAATCTCGCAGGAAGTAATGATAATTTCAAAAGCTGGCCAAGCGGAAATATGACGATTGCAAGTATGATGTTTTCCCTGCCAATGCTTACTGCCGTTTCAAAAAAGCAAAGTAAAAGAAAAAAACTTATCGCATTTTGCTTTGCGTGTGCCTTTGTGGTTTTATACGGATATAACCGCATACACATGACAAATCACTTCCTTTCGGATGTGTGTTTTGGCACACTCTTTACATATATCATATATGCGTTAATAAGCAGCGCATTTATGCATGCTGCCGAAAAATAAAAATTTTAGGAGAATGGTTATGCTAAAGTCAAAAAAATTCTTACATTGCTTATTTCATTTGTGTTGCTGTTTAATGTGACGGCAAATGCAGATTCCGCAAAAACCCCTTTTGTCGTGGTAGATAAAAGACGTTTCTTTTATGCAGAAGTTGCGCTAAACGGCACAAATCCAAAGGAAGAACAGCAAAAAGCACGTAATCATTGCTGCGCGCGTTTGCTCCTACGAATCGGTATTTTTTTGTATATATTTCAAGAAAACAGCAACCAATTGGGGGTCAAAATGAGTCCCTGACTCTTCCTTAATTATTTCAAGAGCTTCATTTTCCGGCAATGCTTTTTTATAGCATCGCTCAGATATCAAGGCGTCGTAAACATCCGCAATTGCCATGATCCTTGCGCAAAGAGGAATGTCTTTTGCTTTTAACCCTTCCGGATATCCGGTACCATCCCACCGCTCGTGATGGTACATAGCTATATCCGAAGCAAATTTCAAATAAGACTCATCAGTGACTCCAGACAGTATTTGATCAACTATAACGCCGCCTTTTGCTGCGTGCAGCTTCATTTGCTCAAATTCTTCTGCCGTTAGTTTTTCTGGCTTTTTTAGAATCGTATCTGAAACAACGATTTTACCAACATCATGCATAGGCGCAAGTGTATAGATCAAGTTTAGGAACAGATCGTCAATTTCGTCTGTATAAACACCTTCCTTCAATGCCCCCAGGGTTATTAGCTTAACATACTCTCTGGTTCTGGATACGTGTTGCCCTGTGTCTGTATCGCGGTTTTCGATTACGCTGGCAAGTCCTGATATCATATGCTCCTGCATATCTGTGATCCTCTTCTGGTTGGCAATAAGCGCTACTTGCGTGTCCTCCTGAATAAGGTCATTGTAATAGATGTAACACAGACATGCTGCCATACCGACGCTAATATACGCAGTATGAACGTTCATAAACGTTACAGGTATTATTCCCGCTATCAGCGTAAGTACGACCATTATAATCGTAAATTTGTCTCTGTGTTTGAATCTTTTGCCAACTGCTAACATACAGATCATGAGATAAATCAAACTGAAAAAATAAAACACAGAGTAAATCGCGAAAAAGGCCCCTCTGTGATATCCGTCTTCCGCAAAATAAAAAACCCAACCGAATGGAGCGGCAATGATCTCAATAGCGGCATGCGGAATAAAGAACCAAAGGGCTTTTTTAGATTGTTTGTGTAACCCTAAGGCGCCTGAGAAGAACACTGCCATGGGCGGCGCGACAGAGAACTGTAATACTGTGATTATTGTAAGAGGAACAGCAAAGGAGGGTCTATAATAACCGCAGTGAACGGCATATTCTGCGGCAGCACAGAACATAACAGAAACGAACGTAATGATATGCCACGTTTTTTGCTGTTTGTCAAATCCTGAATAACGAATTACATGTATCGTCATGGAAAGCATTAACAATTCTATCAGGATAATTGAGCTAAAATAAAACTGCATGTTGACTCCTCTCTTTATGTGGCATGATATCAATCATGGTCAGCGGTTTCAATTCTCCAACATCATTATAGCTTCATATTGTGCGTTTCCCAATTATACAGCGGTAAAAAAAACCTCTTTTGCCCTGGTAGACAAAGACTAAAGAGGTTTCTTTTATGTGAAAGACTACCCAAAAGGTACGAAATCGAGGTAAAACTACCTAAAAAGTACACGCGATACCTCTGCAAACCGGGATTGTCGAACTATTCCGACAGACTCTCCAAAACAGGCGTAATCGCCGGGACAAGTACTTGCTTTCTGGACATTCCGGGATTGAAATTGAATGAGACCCCATCAAAAGTCACGTCAGGGAACGCGCTTCTTATCACATCCGCAGCGGTATCATCGGATGGCACGATAAAGGTCCTGGAAATACCGTCGTGAAAAATGTTGATCTGGGCAAACGCCATATCCATTCCGGTCGCAGCCGCCTGAGGAACGATCTTCTTCATTCGCTCCGACATATCTTTGGCGTCATCTTCGTCATATACGCTTATACAGCCGATAGAATACTTTTTCCCGCCGACTTCATATTCCTTATAGTCGCTGTAAAAGATCTCCTCGTCCGACATTCCTTCATAAGAGATCGATTTTTTATACATATCACGATACAAAGCGTCCTTATCGGAGATCCCCGCAAGATCGCAAAGAGCATTTACCGCCTCGCGGTCTGCGGTCGTGGTTGTAGCGCTTTGAAAATTGCCCGTGTCCGAGAGGATCGCGCCGACCAGAAGAAACGCCGTCTGTTTATCCGGCTCGATCCCGTAATTGCGGTATCGGATCCAGACGATCGTGCCGGTCGATCCGAGAGGTCTTGCGTCATAGATGATCGGGTTGCCGGTCTGCACGGTTCCGTTGTTGTGATGATCTATTATGGAAATAATGTTTGCCTTATCCATGCCGTCTGCCGATTGCGAGTAATCGCCGTGATCGATCAGAACGAAATTCAAGCCGGATGCGTCCTCCAACAGCGCGGGCGTTTCCACTCCGGCCTCTTTCAGAATGAATTCGGTTTCTTTATTGATACCGCCAAGCACTACGGGAATAGCATCATACCCCATTTTTTGAAGTAAAGCCGCGTAGGCAATGGAACTGCAAACCGTGTCCGAATCGGGACTCTTATGCCCGGTAACATAGATCTTCCCTTCGACATTTCCAAGTCCTTCAAGTTCACTCCGATTCAGAAGAACGTTCAGTTCCTGTTCTTTCCGGTTTTGCGCCGCTTCATACTCTTTTCCAATAAAGAAACAGCTAATTCCCGTTACTAAAACAAGAAGAACGGCACAGCCTAAAGCGACCCATTGTTTTGTGTGTTTCATTCTTTACGATACCTCCTCAAATACCGATTGAACTAAACCGCTTACGCGGTGGTTAATGATTGACAAAGACGCAAAAAAGTGTTATAATAGAAGCGAAAAATTAAAAAACAGAGAAGAAAATTATAACTTTCTATTTATTTGTTGAGTTCTTTTCGCAATTCATTATAACATAAAAATGTGATTTTTCAAGTGATATTGCCGTCTCCGACGGCAGTGATATTGTCCCTTCTGGACAGTTATATTGCCTCTGTGAGGGCAGTTATATCATATTCGCCTTCCAAACTGCGCGCAGCGCAATATAACTCGGCGTAAGCCGATTATCATTGCAGCGCAGTATAACTCGCCGAAGACGAATATATCTGAAAGAAGCCTGATTTGGTAGACAAATCAGGCTTCTTTCATGGTCGGGAATACAGGACTTGAACCTGCGGCCTCTTCGTCCCGAACGAAGCGCGCTACCAAACTGCGCTAATTCCCGATGTAATTTTTTCAAAAACATATGCATTATATCATCATTATCCATAGTTGTCAATCTTAATATGCTTTGATTTTAAAATTTTTTTGTAGGTTTGACAATAGATTTGGATAGACAATGTAATTATTTTGTTCTTCTCAAAAGCGTGAACAGTAAAAAATTAACTATGACAAAAGAACATTATATTTCATTTATTGCTTATATTACAAATGATAGATGTGAAATTGTAAAGTTGTATCCCGAACAAAATGCAGAGGCAAGATTCTTAAAAAAAGGAAAGGGGATAATATATATTTATTGCAACAGAGACGGCTTGATAAAGAAAAATATATAGCAAGTTAAAGTATATGTTCAAACTTTCTTTAAATAAAAAATCAAAATAAGTGTATATGTTTTTCTGATAATGTACATAATAATTTTGTCCAAAAAAATTACATGGAGGTATTTTATTATGTCTAACATTACAGCAAAAGAATTATCCGCACTGGAAGACCAATTGGGGTATGAAAATGTGTTGATTAAAAAGTATCGTGCATTTGCTTTGCAGTGCACAGACACCGAGCTTCAAACAAAATGTAACGCCATTGCCGATAAACACCAGCATCATTACAACACACTTATGGGATACTTGAAATAAGCAAAATAAAGGAGTGATATGCCATGAATAATTATGTATTAGACGATAAAGAAATGATGAGCGATTCCATTGCAAGTCAAAAAATGATAAGCTCAAGCTACAACACTTTTGCAAACGAATGTACAAACATTCAATTAAGAAACGATTTTTTGAATATTTTAAAAGAAGAACACGATATACAGTTCGATTTGTTTAATGAAATGAGCCGACGCGGTTGGTATCAGGTTGCTCCTACCGACCAAAGTAAGATAGATCAGGCTAAAACAAAATACACAAATATCCAAAATTCATAATATTAAAAGGGCTTTGCAAAATTAATTATTTTGTGCAAAGCCCTTTTTTGCGGCAAATATGCTTCGTATCCATATAATGTCCTTACGCGTTATACATGACGACAAAAATAACAGTGAAATGTATATCAACAATACAGATACTACGTTAATAATAAAAGACAGCACGCTTATATTTTTAAATAACGGCAGTATATACGATAAAATGTTCACTATAAACAGCGATGCAATCAAAGAAAGCACAATTTTAAAAATATATGCGATGTCCGTTTTGAATTCGGTTATTTTTATTAGTTTGTTAACGCTGAATAAAAAGTTTACGCTTCTTACAGCAATTATGGTAAATAAATAGCCGTTTATTCCGTATTTCGGCAACAAAAAATAAAGCATGGATACACTCAGCACCGATTCCGTTATATTGTATATCATAGAGCTTATCTGTGCACCAAGCCCTTTTAAAATGCTGTCGGTTACCATGTCCATATAAAGAACCGGTATCAGTGGGGACAGCATCTTAAAATAATAAACGCAACAGTTGTTTTTGTAGATCAATACACTGATGGTGTTTGCGTATTTCCAAAAGATGCCTGATACTAAAACCGATGTAATCAAACCAATGGCGAAAACGCGGTCTATGACGTGATTTATTCCGTTTCTCCGACTTAATGCGTTCATCTCCGACATCTCAGGCACAAGCATATCGGATATGGCATCTAAAAATGCTCCCGGGAACATCAACACGGGCATAGCCATTGCCGCAATTGTTCCGTATGCCGACAGAGCCGATTCGGCTGATGCACCGTTCTTTTTCAGACCGAAAGGAATCAGCATTTCTTGCAGAGTGCGTATTGCGGAACGTATGTATGACCCAAACGCTATAGGTAATGCTATGTAAAACATGCGTTTTACTATACTGCGGTTTTTGCTCCCGCTATAGCCTTGCTGATGCTTACGTATATCCGATTTGTATAATAAATACAGCAAACAAAATGAAAAAATCTCACCCGAACAAGTGCCTATGATAATCGAAGCACAACACAGCTCAATGCTTTTCTTTGCAAAAAACACAATACATATAATTGTGGTAACAATTCTAATAAATTGTTCAGCTATCTGCACAGATGCCATCTTAAACACAGCCCGTACAGCGGTAAAATATCCGCACATGACAGATGCCAATGCGGTAAACGGCAAGCTGAACGCAAATATTTTCAAGGATAACACACTTCGTTCATCACCGAGCATGACAGAGCCTATATATTTTGCACCGCAAAACAAGATTATGCCGCATACACAGCTGAAAAAAAGACTGTATAAACAGCAGCTGTAAACAGATTTTTTAGTGCCCATTAAATTTGACAGTGCAAGTTCCTCGCTTACCAGACGTGTTGCGGCAAGACGTATGCCCGATATTGCAAAGGTTATAGCCAAAAACGAAACGGACGATATCAGCTGAAACAGTCCCATTGCCGATGCACCCAACTTGTTGGAAAGATACACATTAAACGCAACGCCTAATGTACGCATAATGAGCGATGTAACAGTCAGTATAATAACATTTATCAATAACGCTTTAACTTTGTGCATGATCTGATTTTTGTCTCCTTGCAATACAGTGTACACTGTTAGTATATTGACGTTATAAAAAGTTATGACCGATTTGCAAGGATTTAATCAGCATTTATCAATTCCAATAATTGCTGAGCATAATTGTCGGAATGAAGTATATGTATAAATTCATAGTTTTCGGATAAATTGTTCAATATTTTCAGCGTCTCATCGTTCGAGCCTTTGTCAATAACGATTATATGTATACCCGAGCACTTTTTTCTGCAGCGGTTTATTATGGAAAGTATTGTGTATTCGATATTTATTTCGTTGTTTAAAGTGAAAAGAATAATATATTCATTTACGCAATTTGTCTTGTATAAGTGCATAAACGCTTCTGTAATTATGTACACAATTCCCGCAAGTCCAAATAAAATCACTATATATTCCAAAAATAAAGCCATAATTATACACATCCTCTTATATTGTTATTTTCAGTATATGAAGCTGTGTATTTTTTGTTAAAACAAACAGGCTCATTTTTCACAATGCTTGCGTTTGCCTTTAAGACGGCAAGATATATAAGAAATAACCGTCAGCATAAACGCAAACAAAATTCCGCTCAAAATATATCCCATTCCAAAAACAAATACCGATGTGCAAACAAAACAGCTCTCTGTCCTCATAGGAAAAATATTCATAAATACAGGCGTGCCCACAGGGATAAAACGCAGCATTATCAAGACGTATAGCGAACTGAATACCGAATGCAGAAGCTTTCCGGCAAAATACGGTTTTGCACTCAAATCCGTTTTAGACAGTATGTTCAACACCTGAAAATGAACGCTGATTCCGGCAAACCCCAACACAACGGAAGATAGAACTATCTTTTCAGACAAAGAAACATTCATACCGGCTATGACGTTTATGCCTGACGTGAACTCTGTAAATCCGGCAACAGAGGCTAAAACATATCCTTGCAGATTGAAAACATACACCGCCGTGTCAATAACCACTTTAAAAAACACTACCGATGCACAGATAAGCAATATTGTGTTTAACGATTCTTTCATCACATTGGCAAATACGGTTGCAAACGGTGTTGCGATACTTGACATGTCGGTGTGCGTATCGCGTACCACAGACGTTTTTTTGTAAAATCTGAAAATAATACCAACAGTAAGAGCGGCAAGGATATGTGAAATATATAAAACCACGCCTGCTGTCTGAGAGTTGTACATACAGGTTAAGGCTCCCAAAATAAATATCGGCCCTGAATTGTTGCAAAAAGCCAGAAGCCGCTCCGCTTCGGTTTTATTGCAAAGCTTGTTTTCGTAAAGCTGTACTGCGGTTATTGCCCCTGTGGGGTAACCGCTTATTATGCCAAGTAAAAAAGCACTGCTTCCGCTACCGTTAACATTAAACAACGGTTTCATTATAAAGCCTATACGTTTGCTTAAAACCTGAGCAAATCCAAGCTTTATCAATAATCCCGAGCATACAAAAAAGGGGAAGAGAGAGGGTATAACGGTATTAAAACAAAGTATCAGAGCGTTTTTTGCCGATGAAATAACAACACCGGGTTTTAACACAAAAAATGTGATCATAGATAAAAGCAGAACAGAGATAAACATTTTATAAATTTTAATCTTGTAAGCATGGTTTTTTTGCAATAAAAACACCTTCTTGAAATCATTTTAACTTGCCACAGAGAGCATTTTTGACTCTATGACATATCTATATGAATTAAAGCGTTTATATTTGCATAAATTTTAATGAATTATCAAAATTAAATGAGGAGGATAAAATTGAAAAATAAACCGTCAAAGCATATAAAGGAAAAAATAAGCGATTATTTGGAGTTGCCGAAGGAAATAATGCTGGATTTACCGCAGCTTATACTCAAAGGCGATAAGGAGATATATATAGAAAATTGCAGGGGTGTGGCGGAGTACAGCACTCAGCTGGTAAGAGTAAACGCCAATAATTTAACGGTGAATATAACAGGCAGCAACCTTAACATAAAAAACATTGCCGACACACAGATAACAGTATACGGAAAGATAAAAGCCCTGGAATTTAAGCAATGATATACCCGGAGGGAAAATAAAATGTTTTTAATTAAAGTCTTTAATTTTTTAAAAGGTTATGTTATAATACAAATCAGGGGTTGTTATATTGAACGGTTTATTAATGTGTGTACGCATAGAAATATATACATATGGGACACAATAAGACGTAGCGACAACACATTATTGCTTAAGATAAGCATCAAATCTTTTTCAAAAATCAGACCTGTTGCCAAAAAAACCAAAACACGGGTGAAGATTTTGGAGAAAAAGGGATTACCTATAATAATAAATAAATACAGAAAGAGATATTTGTTTTTTGCCGGAATACTGTGCTTTCTTGTGTTTGCATTTGTAAGCACACAGTTTATATGGACCGTTGAAGTGCCGGACAATACCGAATATGTTTCAAAAGACGAAATAATGCAGGCGGCTTTTGACAGCGGCTTAAAAGTAGGTGTGTTCAAGCGTAATATAAACGAAAAAGACCTGCAAAATCAAATGCTGTATAAATTAGATAAATTAAGCTGGACATGGACGTATATCAAAGGCACAAAAGCGATTATAGAGGTAAAGGAAAAAACGCCTAAGCCGCAGGTGGTGGACAATTCGGTTCCGTGTCATATAGTGGCGGAAAAGGACGCTGTCGTAACAACGGTGAGGGCGCTTAACGGTTTTGCAAACGTAAAACCGGGCGATACCGTTTTACGTGGCGATATCCTTATATCCGGCACTGCACTGAGCGAAGTTGCCGGAATGCGTTTTGTGCATGCGTCGGGCGAGGTGTATGCCAGAACATGGGCGGAAAAAACGGCTGATTTTCCTATGTATAAAATAACCCAAACGCCAACAGGAAAGACAAAAAATTATTATACATTTAATATTTGGTCCAAAAAGATACCTTTGTACTTCAAAAAGAAAAGTCCGTTTAAGAATTATTATAATGTTTCAAACAGAAAAGAGCCGCAGCTTGGTAAAGACAATTTTATAGGCATAAGCATAGATATAGATAAATACATAGAAATTGTGAATGAAAAAACACCTTTAACATACGAACAAACGCTGAATTATGCCGAAAACGAGCTGAGAAAAGAGCTGCTGAAAAACGCAGGCGAAAATGCTGTTTTAGAGGATTTAAACATATCTGTCGGTCAAAAAGACGAAGAAATAATTACCGTTACTGCCACAGCACAGTTTAACGAGCAGATAGGTATTCAAACACCTGTTGATATGACGGAAAATACAGAAAACATATCAGAATAAAACAAAAGAAAAAAACGGAGGAACAGAATGGAAAAAACAGAGTTGCCAATAGAGGCGGGAGTGGATATAGGCACATTATTCGGCAGTTTTGATTCCAACATAAAGCTTATAGAAAAAGCACTTGGAGTTAAAATAGACAATAAAAACAACACATTGCAGATAACCGGCGATGAAAAAGAAATATCGCAGTGCAAAAACGTGCTTGTAAATATAATGGAACTTATAAAAAAAGGGGAGGACATCACCGAACAAAACGTTATATATGCTCTAACGATGACCGGTGAAGACGAAGCATTCAGCATGAAAAATCTGGGTGATGACTGTCTTTCGGTAACATCTAAGGGCAAACCGGTCAAGGCAAAAACGCTTGGGCAAAAGCAGTATACCACAGCAATAGAAAACAACACCGTAACCTTTGGTATAGGTCCTGCCGGAACGGGAAAAACCTTCCTTGCTGTGGCGTGTGCCGTAACTGCATTCAGACGTAAGGAAGTCAACCGTATAATAATCACAAGACCTGCTGTTGAGGCAGGTGAAAAGCTTGGTTTTTTGCCGGGCGACCTTCAGACAAAGGTTGACCCGTATCTTCGTCCGCTGTACGACGCCATGTTTGAGATGTTCGGTGCGGAAACTTACTATAAATATCAGGAAAAAGGGTTGATAGAGGTTGCACCGCTTGCATATATGCGTGGACGAACTCTTGACAATGCATTTATCATTTTGGACGAAGCGCAAAACACAACCCCTGAGCAGATGAAAATGTTTTTAACAAGAATAGGCTTTGGTTCAAAAGCCGTGGTTACGGGCGATATAACACAGGTGGATTTGCCCGACGGCAAGAAGTCGGGTTTAAGAGAAGTTATGCGAATACTCAAAAACATAGATGATATTGCTTTTTGCACGTTGACGGAAAAGGACGTTATAAGACATCCTTTGGTGCAGTCTATAATAAAAGCGTATGAAAAGTATGAGACTGAAAAGACAAGAAAAAGGTAATGCGTTATGAATATATACACAGAAAATCTGCAAAACGTTGTCGAATACACAAACGAATTGGACGGGCTGGTAGAGCGTGCGGTTAAAGAAACGTTAAAGCAGGAAAAAATAGATTTTGACGTTGAAGTCAGCGTTATGTATGTGGATAATGAGCAAATACACAAAATCAACAAAGAGCATAGAGGAATAGACCGTCCCACCGATGTGTTGAGCTTTCCTATGATAGACTTTGACGCACCGTGTGTTCCAAGCTACGATTTAACAAACGAAATCGATCCGCAAACCAAGTGCGTGCCTATAGGCGATATTGTTCTTTCTCTGGAAAAAGCAAAGGAACAGGCCGAACTGTACGGACACAGCATAGAACGTGAGATAGCGTTTTTAACTATTCATTCCATGCTGCATTTGTTGGGGTATGACCATGAAACAAGCAGCAGCGATGAAGAGATAATGTTTAAAAGGCAGGACGTAATACTGGCTGAGCTGGGAATAACACGATAGGAAGGATTTGATGTATTGTGTCAAAAAGGAACACTCATGTTGCCCAATCCTTTAAATATGCTTTGAACGGACTTGTGTATGCGTTCAGATACGAACGTAACATGAGAATACATACATTGATAGCGGTGTTGATACTGTGTTTTGCATATGTGTACGGTATAAGCCGTGCAGAATGGGCAATTCTTGTACTCACATGTTTTTTTACCGTGATATGCGAAATGATCAATACGGCCATAGAATATTGCGTTGATACCGCAACCACGCAGTACAACGAATATGCAAAGCTTGCAAAAGACGTTGCCGCCGGAGCGGTGTTTATGTCGGCGATAGTTGCAATCGTTGTAGGCATAACGCTTTTCGGAAATGTTGAAAAAATTATATCAACGCTTAAAACGGTGTTTACCGATCCGTTTTACGCAATTACATTTTTTGTTTTGACCTTTGCAGGTCTGTTATTCATTTTTAAATTGAAGCCGGAAGATTGGGAGGAGAAAAAACACTGATGAACAAACAATTCAAATCGGGGTTTGTGTCCATTGTGGGTAAGCCGAACGTTGGTAAATCCACGCTTTTGAACGCGATGGTGGGCGAAAAGGTGGCAATAATATCAGACAAGCCTCAGACAACACGTAACACAATATTGGCAATACTTACAGACGACGAGTATCAAATCATATTTACCGATACCCCGGGCATACACAAACCCAAGAACAAACTTGGAGAATATATGGTTAAAGTGGCTAATGAATCTATAAGCGAAGTGGATGCTGTTTTGTTTGTGGTAGACGCCACACATAAAATCGACGATGCCGAACGTGAGCTTGCTAAAAAGATTTCTGCGGCAAAGTGTCCTGTTATATTGGTAATAAACAAAATTGATTTGATAAAAAAAGAAGATTTGTTGCCGCTTATAGCAAATTACAGTAATTTGCACGACTTTTCGGCAATTGTGCCGATATGTGCAAAAAGCAGCGACGGTGTGGATCAGCTGTTAAACGAAATAAAAGCATGTATGCCGGAAGGCCCTAAATATTATGATGACGATATGATAACCGACCAGACTCAGCGTCAGATAGCGGGGGAAATAGTGCGTGAAAAGCTGATGTGGCTGCTGGATAAAGAGGTGCCTCACGGTATTGCTATAGAGGTTCATACTATGAAGGATAATGAAAAAAGCGTGCATATAAGTGCAAACATATACTGTGAGAAGGAGTCGCACAAAGGCATTATTATAGGCAAAAACGGCGAAGTGCTGAAAAAAGTAGGCTCTATGGCAAGAGCGGATATAGAAAAAATGCTGGATAAAAAGGTGTTTCTTGAGCTTTGGGTTAAGGTTAAGGACGACTGGAGAAATAAAAACAGCATAATCCGTGAAATGGGATATAAATAAAACCGTATTATAAAAACAGCCCCCGAAAGATTCTTGTATCAAGACTTTCGGGGGATTGTGTTTATTGATGACTTGTTAATCTGCTTTTTCCAAAGACATAATACTTTTCACAATCAAATCGGTGTCAACATCCCAATTATTGTCATGCAAAAAACGGATAATTCCAAACAGGGCACCCATATGCATATTAACCGACAATAAAACTTCATCGTTTTCTACGTCCTTGTGAAAAATGTTTTTATATGTATTTATAAGATATTTTCTCAATATAGGTAAGAAATGTTTCATAAGTCCCGCTTTTAAATAAAGCTCCATAGAACTTGATTTTTTCATTAAATCTACAAGCTCTCTCCAGGTGTCTTCATTATAAAAATTTTGACCTATTGAAGAATCCAAATTGTATTTTTCTACAACTTTTGCCAAATGATCAAGAAGTATATCCTCTTTGCAGGTATAATAACGGTAAAACGTCATTCTTGAAATGTTTGCTTTTTTGGTTATATCCGTAATGGTAATTTCTTTGAACGGTTTTTCTGTTATATAATTATGTGCGTCATTATTATCCATTGTTAAATCGCTCCTCAACTGTTGAATTAAAGGGTATAAACCGAAAATCTAAAAGAGACCATATTTATACAATAACCATCAAAACTTTAACATATTTCAATAAAAAAATCAACATAAAAAAATAAAATTCAAAAAGTTTTTTTGAAAAATATAATCGAAAAAGCACATAAAGCAAACATGTTGCGTGGGTTACTGTTCATGGTTTAAGTTTTTATGCAGGACCTCCGGATTTGGCAGAAAATGTGGAGCATCGTTTTCGCTCGAGAGATTATAAATAAAGCCTTGCACTTTGTACCATCTGTCGTCTTCCGACAGATGGTACAAACAGGTGGTCAATCAATTTCATTGAAATGCTTTCGAAAAAGCATTTGTTCGGTAGGCATTAAATATGGTTTTGCGTAACAAACGCAAAAAAGCCGCTGACCGCAAATAATAATATTTCTGCGGTCGGGCGACTGTTTCGACAGTATGAAGGACCGGTCTGAATTAAGATCGGCTCATGAATTGTATTAAACTAACGATTTGTATTTTTTGTTCTGCGCTTGTCTTCGTACATACGGTCATCAGCATCGGAAATCATGGAACGTAACGGATATTCTGCCGATTCTGTTTCACACAGATATCCTATGGAATAATTTGCTATAACTACCTTTTCGCCTGAATTAATATGCGGACTGTTTTTTGCCAAGTGCTGCAACTTTGTTTCAAATTCGTCTTTGTCCGGATCCGGCACTATTATAAGAAACTCATCGCCGCCGTACCGATATGAGTTGTTCTGCCCAAAGAGGTCGGAAAGTAATCTGCCCGTTGCCTCAAGCACTTTATCGCCTATAATATGACCATATTGGTCATTCAGTTGCTTGAAATTGTCTATATCTATCATTGCTACAGCCAGTGTCTTTCCGGTGTACGAGTTATAGTCCAAACGAAGTGCAAGGCGATTTTTGATTTTAGTCAGGCTGTCAATTTGAGATGCTTCATGAAGGCGTACATTGTCCTCGCTCAGCTTATTTGTCAAGCTTCGAACTTCACGAAACGACTTATCCATACGTCGTTTTAACTCACATACAAAAATCATGTCTACAATTATTCCGATAAAAGAAACAATAACCTTATTTCTGTTCACTAAATCAAAAGTTATAAAGTCGTTCCCTTTTGAAAAGAAGAAAAGCGTATAACCGAACATTATGATTGTTGCCACTACGCCGCCGTAATATCCGAACAATGCAGAGCATATAACCAGCCCGGCTATAAGAATCATATTGGGATTGGGAATATTGAATTTATAGACAACAAAAACCAACAGAACCATTATTACAAAGGTTAAAAGTAACTTTGCCAACGGTTTTATGTCAACGTTTATAAGAGATAAATTTCTGCGTTTATGGTTTTCCGTTGTTTTCATTTGTTACAGCCCCTTCATACAAAATATCAAAAAGGTGTTCCTTAAGCGAAACTATAGCATACTTATTAAATAATTTCAAGTGTTATATCTGATAATCTGCAGGGAAAGGAATTTATTTGACTTTTATATATCAACAGTGTTAAAACTATAATAGTCAGGAGGGAAACCTCAAAAATATTACTAAAACGAAAGGCGTGTCAGATTGATGAAGAGAAAAGTAGTATCAATAGTGCTTGCAATTGTAATGGTGCTTAGCCTTATGACTATTACAACAACAACAGCAGCACCAAACGTCGGCAAAACGATTTATTTTGAGGATTTTGACGGAACAACAGGAAATTGGGGAGCAACAAACGGATCGGGAACAGTATTTACCCTCAAAAGTACGGACGGTGTTGATGAGGGCTATTATGCTCATATAGAAGCCGGAGAGAGCAATACTCTTTTCAAACCGAATGTTGGCTTAACAAGTAAAAAAATGGTTATGGAATTTGACTACCGAGGCGATAACATCGGCGGCGGTGCGGGCAAGTACATATACCTCAGCGAGAATCCGTCATACGGAAGAATTTATTTAAGCAAAGGCGGATTTTTAACCATGTACAGCAGAGAATCGGCTGCTGTTGACAAAACAGAAGCAAAGGCATTTCAGCTTGAGCCGAACGTTTGGCATCACATTAAATGGGAAATTGAGTTTGAAACAAGCAAACAGTCAATATATCTTGACGACGAAGAAAAACCGTTCGAGACAGCTTTTGTTGACGGCATATCAGACAGTCCTAATGTAAAATATATAGTTGTTCGTTCAGACACAAATTCGGGTTATATGGATCTTGACAATATACGTATTTATGATCCTGACGGCGTTGAAACAGCAACACCGACACCAAAACCGGCATTTGTGCCTCCGACACCTTCACCTACCAAGGACCCGAACGCAACGCCGACGCCTAAGCCGAATATGCTTAAAACGTTGTATTCCGAAGACTTTGAAGGTGCAACAAGAATGTGGGCGTCCGATCCGGCAGTATTCTCAATCAAAAATACCGACGGTGTTTCGGAAGGTAATTATGCTCATTTAGAAGCTTCAGAAGGCAGTGCGCTTTACAAACAGAATTTAAAATCAACACCGTATGGTGATAACTTAATAATAGAATTTGACTGCAGAGGAAATAACTATACTACAGGTTCCGGTAAATATATCTATCTTGATGAAAACGCATCAATGAAGGGCAGAATATATCTGGGCAATAAGGGTGCTTTGATTATAGCTAATCCGCAGAACAAAAATAATCCGGTGGCATTTGAGCTTGAGCCTGATGTATGGCATCACGTCAAATGGGAATTGGATTTTGCACAAAAGAAGCAACGTGTATATTTAGACGACGAAACAGACCCGTTTGAGATCGATTATGATTCGACGTTGTTTGATAAGCCTGCCATAAAACAGATGATTGTCAGAATTGATAAAGATGCCGGATACTTGGATTTGGACAATATCGTAGTATATAATCCTGAAGGAAAAGATCCTGAACCAACGCCTGCTCCTACACCTGTGCCTACAAAAGAGCCTACATTGTTTCCTGATACCGCAAATACGTCTTATGAAAAAGCTACAAATGCAATCGGTGCTTTGGGAATAATTACAGGTTATGAGGACGGCACATTCGGTCCTAACAAGAATATAACAAGAGCTGAATTTGCAACCATAGTTGCAAGATCGTTCAACTTAACAGAGGCTTCAACAGCAGAAACATTCAGTGATGTGCCTGCAGAGCATTGGGCAAAAGGCTATATAGGTGCCGCAAAGAATGCAGGTATAATAAACGGCTTTGAGGACGGAACCTTCAAACCTAACGACAATGTTACAGAAGAACAGGCTGTTAAGATGATAGTTGCAGCACTCGGTTATACCGAAGAAGCAACCGCCGCAGGCGGATATCCTAACGGTTATATAAGAGTGGCAAACGAGAAAAAGATGAACACCGGTTTGGTTATATCGGGAAAGAAGGATGCAACAAGAGGCCGTATTGCAATATTGATGTATAATTCATTGGATATTCCTGTTAAAGGACAAACCGCAACCATCAGAGAGATGAACACAAAATAACAGCATAAAAATAAATGACGGGCAAGCCGGATTTAAGGCTTGCCCGTTTTATGATAAAAAATTTAAAAAAATCATTGACAAAAAATTTTTGGTATGATATTATGAAGAAAATTTGATAGACTAAACCGTAGATGCAGAAAAAAGGCAGGGTTGGTCTTTAAAGCGAGCGGATTATGGTGTGAGTTCCGCAAGAACGCCTGCGTAATATGGACTGCTGAGGGCTGTGTTAAATGCACAGACGTAAGGCTAACGTCAGAAGCCGGGAGTATGGTTGTACTCTGCTGAGTGTACGGTTCAAGCCGTAAATCAAGGTGGTACCGCGGATATTTGTTTATGTTCGTCCTTGACAGATAGTATATTTCTGTCAGGGACGTTTTTGTTTTTGACAGTTAGTAAATAAAATTTATTTATGGAGGAAAATAAAATGGAATTTAACAACATCGATTTTAGCACATACTTTAAAAACTACCCGGACGATAAAGGGTATTTTGGAAAATACGGCGGCTCGTATATCCCGCCGGAGCTGCAAGCTGCAATGGACGAAATCAGTGAGGCATACCAGACAATATGTAAATCCAGTAAATTCATAAGCGAATTAAGAAGAATCCGCAAAGAATTTCAGGGCAGACCAACGCCTATATCCTATCTGGAAAGACTTTCAGGCAAATTGGGCAATGTTCAACTCTATGTTAAACGTGAAGATTTGAATCACACCGGTGCACACAAACTTAACCATTGTATGGGCGAGGTGCTTTTGGCAAAATATATGGGCAAGAAAAAGGTTATTGCCGAAACAGGTGCCGGTCAACATGGTGTTGCTCTTGCAACTGCTGCGGCATATTTTGGACTTGAGTGCGATATATACATGGGTGCGGTTGACGTTAAAAAACAGGCACCGAACGTTGCCAGAATGAAAATTTTGGGTGCAAGAGTTGTTGAGGTAACCGACGGTCTGCAAACGTTGAAAGAGGCTGTGGATGCAGCATTTGACGCTTATTGCAAAGAATATAAAGATGCTATATATTGCATAGGCTCTGTAGTTGGACCTCATCCGTTCCCTATGATGGTTCGTGATTTTCAAAGCGTTGTCGGCATAGAGGCAAGAGAGCAGTTTTTGTCTATGACCGGCGAATTGCCTGACGCTATAGTTGCATGCGTCGGCGGCGGTTCAAACGCAATGGGATTTTTCTCCGGATTTTTAAACGATCCTGTTGAAATATACGGTGTTGAACCTCTTGGCAGAGGAACAGCTTTGGGCGATCATGCCGCAAGCATTACGTACGGCAGCGAAGGCGTTATGCACGGATTTAACAGTATCATGCTTAAGGACAAAAACGGCGATCCTGCACCTGTATATTCTATTGCCAGCGGTTTGGACTATCCGTCCAGCGGACCTGAGCATGCGTTCCTGCATGATATCGGCAGAGTTAAATATGACGTTGTAAACGATGACGATACTATAGATGCATTCTTTGAATTGTCGCGTATGGAAGGCATAATCCCTGCTATAGAAAGTTCACACGCTGTGGCATACGGCATTAAGCTTGCACAAAAGATGGGTAAGGGTTCTGTTCTTATTAATCTGTCAGGCAGAGGCGATAAAGATATGGATTATATTATAGAAAAATATGGTATAAGATAAAATTCAAAATAATTAATACAATAAAAAAAATCAAGTATAAATCTCCTTTGTTTACACATACTAATACCGTCCCAAAATTTGAAATAAAGGAGATTTATATATGAAAGCAACCGGAATTGTAAGAAGAATAGACGATTTGGGCAGAGTTGTAATACCAAAGGAAATCCGCCGTACAATGCGTATACGCGAGGGCGATTCACTGGAAATATACACCGATAAGGAAGGCGAAGTTATTTTCAAAAAGTATTCACCTGTAGGAGGATTATCAGACCTTGCCACAGAATACGCCGAAACATTGGCACGAACAAGCGGTCAGGCAGCGTGCATAACCGACAGGGACAACATTATAGCGGTGTCGGGTGTGCCTAAGAAGGATCTTAACGAAAAAACTGTCAGCACTGAATTGGAGCAGTTTATGACCGATAAGGTCAACTACACTCATAAAAACGGCGACACAAAGCTTGTGCCTATAGCGGACGGTGTGGATAAATACTATGCCGGAGTAGTTGTGCCTATCGTTTCCGAGGGCGATCCTGTAGGCAGCGTGGTGTTCTTTTCAGACTCTGACAACACACAGAAAATCGGCGAAGTTGAAAGTAAGCTTGCCGAGTCCGCTGCCGGGGTGATAGGCAGACATCTTGAAATATGAAATGAATTAAAAAATGCGATGTAAGCTAAAGGTTTGCATCGCATTTTTATTTATGGGCTGTTATCATCAACCTTTGTAATGTCTGTATTTTTCCAAAGCATCCAAAATTGCCGCCACATTTTCAAGCGGAACGTCATCGTTTATTTCGGCAGCCAAACCAAGTCCGCCCTCCGGCATATACAACGCCTCAACACACTGGCCTATATGGTCAAAAAGCTGTGAACGGGTTGCAAACGGGAACAACTGACGGTCAAGGTCGAGGTCTATTGTGATGGTTTGCTCCTTGCGGCAGACACGCACTAAATTGTCCAGCCCGTTCGCCCGGAACTGAGGATTTATAATATCCACTTCGCACTCGACAAGATCCGGCATAATTTCATATATGCAACCGTCGGTGTGCATATAGATCATTATTTCCGGATCATATGCCTTAACCATTCCGTACAGCTTACGGTAACACGGTTTTAAGTATTTACGCCAAGCCTCGGCACCTATGGCAAGACCGGTTTGCATACCGAGATCATCGCCAAACCACGGCATCTTTCTCATTTTCGGAAGTGCTGATGCAATCTGATAAATATTGTATTCAAGCACTTTATCTATCAGAGTTTCGATTGTTTTGCCTTCTTCGGCAAAATACATCATTGCGTTTTCAAAACCGCATAAATCCAAAAGACGAAGATACATAAAACCGTGAGGCAAACGTCCGTCGCGGTTTGTCGGAATTTGAAGGTTATAAACATCTTCTTCTGTTTTAAGAGGGTGCCCCGTAACATATCCTTCCGCACCTGTGTGTACGTTTTCCCAGACACAACCCCATTCATCTGTCCAGTTTCCTTCGCGGTAGCTGTCTTTGATACGCGATTTAAGTTCGTCAACATTAACCTTGCGTCCGCCGAAAAATTGCGGATATTGATCTGTTAAACGCTGAAGCTCATCGCCGTATTTCATCCATGTGGCAGGCAATATACTCACGCTGACAGGTATAGTATCCGGATGCTCCATACGTATTGCCTGAAATAAATCTGACATAATAATACACACTCCCGAACAAATCTTGACATTACTTAACACGACTATTACAATTATAATATACAATATTTTGTGCGTCGTTCAAAATATATCACAAAACAATTTTGTACATTTGCTGTTTGGAGGAAAGATATGCCTAATGAAAGAACAGAACTTATATTCAAGGACTGCGGAATAACTTTGTTCGGCTATTATTCGCACAAAACGCCTGTTCCGGCAATGTCTAAGCATGACCATGGCAGTTGCTATGAAATCTGTTATATGAAAAACGGAATACAGCCTTATTATATATATCCGCCGTCAGACGGTGATATAAATGCACAGATGTATAACCTGCACGGCGGTGAAGTATTTATAACGAAACCGCATGAATGTCATTCCACCGGCGAGTTCAGACAACTGCGAGGACATTTGTACTGGATACAGTTGGACGAAAGCTGTCCTGCTTTGCTCAAGCAAACCCCTGAATGTTCGGACTTTTTAAAACAGGAGCTGAAAAGTATCAATCGTCATTTGATTCGTGTGCCGCAATCGGTAAGCCTGCAATTTACACGTGCATTTGATTTGATGCTTAATCCGAATAAAAGCTGCATGCTCAGGGCTTGTGAAATGCTGACGTTATTTATATTGGAGCTTGCGGATTTTAACAGGAAAATCAGCGACGAAAGCAGCACCCATGTTTCTGTGTCGCCGGAGCAGATGGAGACGATGACGTTTATACAAAACAATCTTTTTAATGAAGAGCTTGATATTGACATGATAGCTTCACATTTGAACTATTCCCGTGCAAGAATGATGACTTTGTTCAAAAAAGAAATGGGAATTACCGTACATGAATATATCCTGCAAAGCAAGATAAACCTTGCTTGCGAGCTTTTGAAAACACATTCGGTTACCGAAACCGCCGCTTTACTTAATTTTTCATCATCACAGCATTTGTCAAAGGTGTTTAAGGAGCAAACAGGGCTTACTCCATCGCAATACATACAAATAAATCACTGAAATTTATCTTTTTTAACAAAAAATTCACAAAAATTTTTGTGTTTTTGCTTGAAATGTTAAAGAAAAAGAGTTATTATATACAGTGTATAGTTATGAAGAAAGGATGCGAGTATTTATGATAAGTGAAGCGTTCCAAAATATTGTTAATCAAATGACCGATGCGTTTAATCTGAACTTTGGCGTAATAGACTATAATGGTCTTGTGTTGGTGTCGACAGGCAGAGAACCGGTACAGGAAGTGGTGGATTCGTTTATCTATTCGTGGCCGACCAATGAGGATGTTGCAATACAGTCCGGCTACATAATCAAGAGCATCTCAAATGAACACAAATACGAATACCTTGTATATGTTGAAGGTGTGAACAATGACAGCGTTGCATGCTGTAAAGCGTTGGCTGTTGCAATCTCAAACGTACGTTTCTACTACAACGAAAAATACGATAAGGCAACATTTATGAAAAACATAATATTCGATAATTTAATGTCCTTTGACCTTCATCAAAAAGCAAGAGAATTGCAGATAAATGCGGAAGTTCCGCGTTGTGTGTTTACAGTTAAAACAGATAAGGATACCGAAAACGAAAGCTTTGACGTGCTCAGCAGAATGTTCCCTAAAAAGGACAGCGATTTTGTAATAAGCATGGACAAGGAAAATATAGTTGTAATAAAGGAATTTTTTGGCACAAATATAGACAAACAGGTTGAAAAAACGGCCGCAACCATTATAGATACTCTCGGTTCAGAAACTATGTCAAAAGTGTCTGTGGGTGTGGGAACAGTTGTAAATAATATAGATAACGTTGCCAATTCTTTCAAAGAGGCACAGGTAGCTTTGGAAGTTGGCAAGGTGTTTGATACCGAAAACGATATTTTATACTACAATAAATTGGGTATAGGCAGGCTTATATATCAGTTGCCTACAAAGCTTTGTGAAATGTTCCTGTCTGAAGTGTTCAAGAAGGGCGATATTAACTCTCTTGATGACGAAACGATTATCACAATTCAGAAATTCTTTGAAAATGATCTTAATGTAAGCGAAGCGTCCAGACAGTTGTTTGTACACAGAAACACTCTCGTTTACCGCTTGGAAAAGATATATAAAATAACAGGCTTGGATTTGAGAAAATTTGACCAGGCAATCGTGTTTAAAGTTGCAATGATGGTTAATAAATATCTTATTTCCAATCCAATGAAAATATGATTTAACAGATATATCCCGCCCGAAGAACGCTTTGGGCGGGTTTGGATTTATTAGCTACGGCTGGAGGGTAATGGTTTGATAGTTTTGCAGGATGTCGTCAAGGTGTATGAAAACGGCACTAAAGCACTGGACGACGTTAATCTTATTATAGAAAAGGGTGAATTTGTGTTTTTGGTGGGCCCGAGCGGTGCCGGAAAAACGACAATCACCAAGCTTTTGATGCGTGAGGAGAATGTAACATCAGGTCATGTATATGTTGACGGGGAAGATGTAACCTTGTTGCGTGAGGATGATATACCGTATTTAAGACGAAAAATAGGCGTTGTGTTTCAGGACTTCAGATTATTGGAGGATAGAAACGTTTTTGAAAATGTGGCATTTGCCATGCGTGTTATAGGTGCGACAAAACGCGAAATAAGACGTCGTGTGCCGTCGGTATTAAGCAGTGTGGGGTTGTCTCATAAGGCAAAAATGCTGCCTAAACAGCTGTCGGGCGGCGAGCAGCAAAGAGTGGCGTTGGCAAGAGCGTTGGTGAATAATCCGTCTATTTTAATTGCGGATGAGCCTACGGGCAACTTGAATCCGTCAACGGCTGACGAGATTATGCAAATTTTTGATCTGATAAACAAACGAGGCACAACAATTATTATGGCAACCCATGCCAAAGATATTGTTAATGCAATGAAAAAGAGGGTTATAGCTATAGAGGACGGGCTTGTGGTTCGTGACGAAACAAAAGGGGTGTACGGTTACGATGCGTGATATAAAATATTTCATCTCACAAGCATTAAGAAGCTTTTTCAGAAATGGATTAATGACAACGGCGGCTGTGTTTACGGTTGTCGGATGTTTGTTTATAGTGGGAATTTTTACGGTTTTATTGTTTAATGTCCGTTATATGTCAGACCGTTTGCAAAACCAGTGTGAAATACAGGTGTTTATAGAAGACGGTACGGACGAAGGGCGTGTTGCACAGATGCAGGATGAAATAAAAGCTGTCGCTAACGTGCAGTCTGCCGAGTTGTTTTCAAAAAAAGACACTTTGGAGTATGTTAAGACAGAGATGTTTGAAGGCAAGGAGTCGGCACTTGTCGGCTTTGAAGACGACAACCCGTTCAGAGATTCATATAAAATAACATTAGACGATATTTCACAGGTTGCCGCTACGGTATCGGCACTAAAACAGATACCGAACGTTGCGGAAGTAAAAAACGAGCAGGAAACCATAGATGCGGTGTTGTCCGTCAGCAACATAACAAAAAACGCAAGTTTATGGATAATGCTGATGCTTATTATTATTTCGGTTGCGTTGATTTCAAACACAATAAAAATCACCGTGTTTAATCGACGCAAGGAAATTAATATTATGAAATATATAGGTGCAACCAACAGGTTCATACGCATGCCGTTCTTTTTTGAAGGCATGACGATAGGTTTTGTCGGTGCATTGATTGCGTATGGTTTGATATCTTGGGCGTATGTTGCGTGTATAAACGCACTTGTTAAAAATAATTTGAACTTTTTTGAGTTGTTGCCGCTTAAGAATATGTCGCTCCCTATGGCTTTGATATTTTTGGCTATGGGAATCGGTATCGGTGCATTGGGCAGCTCTATATCGGTTAGAAAGCATTTGCATGTTTAGAAAGATCGGATGTGTTTGTGATGAATTATTATTTTAAAAAGGCGGTATCGGTAATGCTGATATCAGCCGTTGCATTTTCTGCTTCTTGCATAGAATTTCCCAAACATGAAGAACAAATTGTGTATGCCGCAAAGTCGGCCGACCAATTAAAAAAGGAAATTGAAGACGCACAAAAAGCCAGAGAAGATATAAACAAGCAGATAAAACAAAAAGAAAATGAAAAGCAGCAGTCTATGGACTTGAAAAAACAGATAGACAAAGAATTGAACGATATCAACGAGGATATAGACGCCATTAACGACGTAATAGACGAAAAGGAAAGCTTGATAAAACAAAAAGAAAAGGAAATTGACGAGGTTAATGAAAAAATAGACGCTAAAAAAGACTTGTTAAAACAGCGTCTGCGAATAATGTATGAGCAGGGCAGTGCAAGTTATCTTGATATATTGATGTCGTCAAAGGGCTTCGGCGATTTGTTGACGAGAATTGCCGTAACACAGGATATAGTGCGTTATGACAATAACATGATTGACGAGCTGGTGGAAAATATCCAAAAAATAACCGAGGCAAAGCAGGTTATTGAGGAGGAACAGAAAGAGCAGGAAGAAGTCAGGGATATGCTCAAAACCACACAGCGTAAAGCCGAGCAAAAGCAGGCAGAACAAAAGAGCATTATGGATAAGCTTCAGGGCGACATTAAAGAACTTGAAAAATCATACGATGAAGCCCTGAAAAAGATGAATGATGCTCAGGCAGAGCTTAATGCGGCACTTAAAGCTGCACCTAATGTAAACACAAAATACACTGGCGGAACGTTTTTATGGCCGTCCCAGGCATCTACAAGGATAACGTCGCCGTACGGAAACAGGGTGCATCCTATCTTTAAAACAGTCAAGTATCATTCGGGAATAGACATTGGTGCCGCTTCGGGAACTAATATTTTAGCTGCGGCAGACGGTGTCGTTATCACCGCTACATACAGCTCAAGCTATGGCAATTATGTGGTTATAAGCCATGGGTCGGGCATCACAACCTTGTATGCACACAGTTCAAAATTGCTTGTGAAAAAGGGCGATACGGTAAAGAGAGGTCAAACAATAGCGTTGGTTGGTTCAACGGGGTATGCCACGGGACCGCATCTGCATTTTGAAGTTAGTGTGAACGGCTCCAGAGTTAATCCTATGAACTATTTCAAATGATGTGTGAATACATGATTTAAAAAATAATATAATAGTTTTTGGGGCGATGTTTTAAAATGTAATGTTTTCATCGCCCCAAATTTACAGCAACATGAAAGGACTGTGTGTGTTTGAACAACAAATTAAAAATTACAATTGCGGTTGTTATAACGGCAGTTATAACGTTTACGCTCACAAATGTGCTGAACGGGTCGTTGCAGGTGCTTGACAACGTTAAGATGAAAGAGGCAATGACGGTTTTCTCCTACACATATAACGGCGATGTTCCGGACCGTGAAGCTATGACGGACGGGGCGATTTCAGGCATATTGGAATTGACAAATGACCCGTACACCAACTATTACAATAAAGAAGATTTTAAAAGATATTTAGAAGACGTACAAGGTAATTTTGTGGGTTTGGGTGTTGTTGTAACGCTTGATAATGACGGCTACGTTACGGTTGTAGCACCGTATGAAGATACGCCGGCATACCGTGCGGGCATGCTCACAGGCGATAAGATAATCAAGGTGGACGGCGAAGACTTAAACGGTAATCTTGACAGAGCTGTGTATCTGATGAAGGGACAGGATTTGAAAAATCCCGAAGGAACAGATGTTGTTGTAACTATACGTCGCGAAGGCATGGCAGATTTTGATGTTACAATGACAAGGGAAGTTATACATGTTAAGTCGGTAACTTCGCACATGTTAGATGACGGAGTGGGGTATTTGAAGATAACCAGCTTCGATGAAGACACAGATGAGGAATTTGAAGAAAACGTCAAATCCTTGCAGAAAAGCGGTATGTCAAAGCTTGTTATAGACCTGCGAAATAATCCCGGAGGAGATTTTGATGTTGTCTGCAAGATTGCAGACAGTCTGCTTGGTGAGAGCGTTATAACATATACTGAAAATAAAAAGGGCGAGAAAGTGTATCAGCGTTCCGATGCAGAAATGATAGATTGCCCTGTTGCTGTGTTGATAAATCAAGGCAGTGCATCGGCATCAGAGGTGCTTACGGGTGCTTTGAAGGATAACAAACGTGCGGTTGTGGTTGGAGAAACGTCATACGGTAAAGGTATTGTGCAGTCGGTGTTTAAACTGAGCGACGGTTCAGGCATGTCGGTAACGACGGATAAATATTTCACACCGTCGGGCGTTTGTATACATGGCATAGGCATACAGCCTGATGTTGAGGTTCAGATGGAGATAACGGCAATACAGCCTGATTCTAAAGATGATGTACAATTACAAAAAGCGATAGAAATGTTGTTACAATAATCAAAAAGCGGCTACAGTGTGCTTCACTGCAGCCGCTTTTTATAATTTGTTATTTTTCAAGAAACTGTTTTTTCTTTAAAAATGTGTAATAGCTTGTCAATGCACGTTTGTTTTTTGGGTTTAATGAGCTTATATCCAAAATGTATTCACAATTCGAGCTTGACGACATACGGTTTAAACGCTGGAGGTAATTACGTATATCGGTTCTGCCGAGCATATAATCTATCGATACATCAAAAATGACGGACAGTTTATTAAGATAAATGGTATCAGGCTCTCTTGTGGCAGACTCCCAATTTGCAATGCATGCACGCGTTACACCCAGCCGTTTGGCGAGCTCGGTTTGAGTCATGGCAACTTCTGCCCTTAACTGACGCAAACGTCGGCCGAACATAACTCTTGTATCTTCAATTTCCATTATGTCTTTACCCTTTCGTGAACGGACGGAATAATTCAATAAATATGCTTAACCCTCAACAAGCTTTTTGGTGTCTTCTGCTATCATAAGTTCTTCGTTTGTAGGAATAACCAAAACTTTAACCTTGGAATCCGGAGCGGTGATGTCAACAGTGCCGCGAACGTTATTCTTCGCAGGATCTATCTTAATGCCCATGAAATCCATGTCTTTGGTGATGTATTCTCTTAAAACATTGTCATTTTCACCAACGCCTGCTGTGAATACGATAACGTCCACACCGCCCATTGCAGCGGCATAAGTGCCGATATAGCGTTTAACGCCGTAGCCGAACATTTCCAAAGCCAATTTAGACTTTTCGTCGCCTTCTTCGGATTTATCGGACAAATCTCTGAAGTCGCTGCTTACGCCGGACACGCCCAGCACGCCTGATTTTTTGTTTATAAGGTTGTTTATCTGCTTGGTGTCCATGTTTTCCTTTTCCATGATATACGGAATGATGGCAGGGTCGATAAGACCTGTTCTTGTACCCATCGGTACGCCTGCAAGAGGGGTAAAGCCCATCGAGGTGTCAACCGACTTACCGCCGTCAACAGCTGTTATGGATGAACCGTTGCCCAAATGGCATGTGATGATTTTGAGGTCTTTTATATCTTTTCCAAGATATTCAGCCGCTTTCATAGACACATACTTATGGCTTGTGCCGTGGAAACCGTATTTTCTTATTTTGTATTTTTCATAATACTCATACGGCAAAGCATACATGTACGCTTTAGGAGGCATTGTCTGATGGAATGCCGTGTCAAACACAGCAACCTGTTTAACGTTAGGCATAATGCTTTCGCAAGCGTTTATGCCGATAAGGTTTGGCGGATTATGAAGCGGTGCAAGGTCGTTGCACGCTTCAATAGCCTTTTTAACGCCTTCATCTATTATAACCGATTTAGAGAAGAATTCGCCGCCGTGAACAACTCTGTGTCCCACAGCACCTATTTCATCCATTGATTTGATAACGCCGTATTCAGGGTTAACAAGAGCATCTATAACCATCTGTATAGCTTCTGCATGGTTTTTCATAGGCTTTTCGATGGTAACTTTTTGGTCATCGCCGTATTTATGCACAAGACGTGAACCGTCTATGCCTATTCTTTCGCATAAGCCCTTAGCCATAACTTCGTGTGTGTCCATATCAATAAGCTGATATTTTAACGAAGAGCTTCCTGCGTTAATAACCAAAATTTTCATTAACTTAAAGCACACCTTTCGTTTGTATTTTTTATTATTTTTGTTGCATTTGCGACTGAACGCATGTGATAGCACAAACACCTACGATATCTTCGGCAGTACATCCTCTTGAAAGGTCGTTAACCGGTTTAGCTATACCCTGTGTGATAGGGCCGTAAGCTTCTGCTTTTGCCAGACGTTCGGTAAGTTTGTATGCTATGTTACCGCAGTTAAGATCAGGGAACACAAGCACGTTTGCTGTGCCGGCAATTTTGCTGCCCGGAGCTTTTGATTTGCCTATAGCGGGAACAATAGCGGCATCTGCCTGCAATTCGCCGTCAAGATCTAAGTCAGGACGTTTTTCTTTGGCAAGTTTTGTTGCCAGCTGCATTTTTTCAACAAGCTCACTCTTTGCACTGCCGTAAGTCGAATATGAAAGCATTGCAATTCTTGGGTCTGCCTGAATAAGGTCTTTAAACGATTTAGCCGAAGAAATGGCAATTTCGCTTACAGCGTCTGCATCAGGATTTTCGTTAAGACCTGCATCTGCATATATGAATATGCCGTTTTCACCGTATTCGCAGTTAGGCACAACCATAACAAAAAATGCCGAAACAAGTTTTGTACCCGGAGCGGTTTTTAATATCTGCAGGCACGGTCTCAAAACGTTTGACGTTGCGTTAACAGCACCGGCTACCATGCCGTCAGCCAGATTTTCTTTAACCATCATAACACCGTAATACAAAACACTCTTCATTGTTTCCAATGCCTGTTCAGGAGTAACGCCCTTGTTCTTTCTCATCTCATAGAACTTTTGAGCAAACTCTTCAAGCTTGTCGCTTTTTACAGGGTCTATGATTGTTGCTTTTGAAATATCCAAGCCTTTGGAGATTTCTGCTATTTTGTCTTTGTTGCCCAACAAAATAACGTTTGCTATGCCTTCTCTTAAGATGATGTCCGCAGCTTTGACAGTACGGATTTCTTCGCCCTCCGCAAGAACTATTGTCTTTTTGTCTTGCTTAGCTCTTTCTTTGATACTTTCTAAAAAATTCATCAGATACATTCCTTTCAAAATATAGATGATAAATTGACATTATGTCAAAAAAATCCATAAAATTACTCATATATTATATAGTAATCTTATTTGATTTACAATAGTAATTAAATAAAAAAATGCAATGTTTTTTCAAAAATTTTTCATTATTTCGTCAAAACGGTGAAAAATTTTAACAAACCTTTGCAACCGAACGTTGTATATGTTAAACTTAAACTTAAGATTGCGGGGGTTTATGATGGATAAAACAAAAATAAAAGAGGCAATAATCGTCGAAGGCAGGTATGACAAGATAAAGCTTGAGTCGGTTATTGATGCATATATAATACAAACCTTTGGCTTTGCGGTGTTTAAAAATGACGAACAAATGCAGGCCATAAAAACAATAGCACAAAACGACGGCGTCATCATAATGACAGATTCCGATTCCGCCGGTCTTAAAATACGCTATCACATAAATCAGCGTTTGTTAAGTTTGGGTGTGCCGGAGAGTAAGATCAAACACGCTTACATACCGGAAATATATGGGAAGGAAAAGCGTAAAGACCATTCCGGAGCGGAAGGACTTTTGGGTGTTGAGGGTATGGATGCCGGCGTTATAGTTGAGGCGTTGGAAAAAGCCGGCTGCAAGCGAGACGATTTGCCTGACAGCGGCAAAATATCCAAACAGGATTTGTTTGAGGACGGGCTTTGGGGCAGAGACGATTCTTCGTCCTTGCGTAAAGCTTTTGCACAAAGCCTTAACCTGCCGGGGAAAATATCCGTCAATATGCTTATAAAGTATTTAAACCGCGTTATGACGTATGAAGAATATAAAGATGCGGTGAGTGAAATAAAACGCTTGATGTATTGACAAAAACAGACTATGTCATATATAATAGGTCATATATAATCAGGAAAAATGTGCATGGGATTATTCTGTGCTTATTGAAAGGAATGTTAAAATGGCGACAGTACGTACACGTTTTGCCCCAAGCCCTACGGGATATATGCATATAGGCAATTTGCGAACGGCATTATATGCGTATTTGCTGGCAAAAAAGAATAACGGCAGTTTTGTTTTAAGAATAGAAGACACAGACCAACAGCGTTACGTTGAAGGTGCTGTGGATTTGATATACCGTACATTGGCGGAAACCGGTCTTATACACGATGAAGGGCCGGATAAGGACGGCGGTTACGGCCCGTATATCCAAAGTGAAAGACGGGAAATATATAAAGAGTATGCACAAAAGCTTGTGGACATGGGAGCGGCATATTATTGTTTTTGTGATAAAGAACGTTTGGATTCACTGCACGCATCTGACGGTTCCGGTGTGGGAGGTAAGTATGACAAGCATTGCCTGCATCTTTCCAAGGAGGAGATACAGCAAAAGCTTGATGCCGGCGTGCCGTATGTTATTCGTCAGAATATACCTGAAACGGGAGTTACCACATTCAAAGACGAGGTGTTTGGCGAGATTACCGTTGAAAACAGCATTTTGGACGACAATGTCTTGCTTAAGTCTGACGGGCTGCCGACATATAACTTTGCAAACGTTGTGGACGACCATTTAATGAATATAACACATGTTATACGCGGAAGCGAGTATCTGTCGTCTACGCCTAAATATAATTTGTTGTATGAGGCATTCGGTTGGGAAATTCCTACTTACATCCACGTTTCTCCTGTTATGCGTGATGCACAGCATAAGCTGTCAAAGCGTGATGGCGACGCGTCGTATGAAGATTTTATAAAGAGCGGATTTTTAAAGGATGCGTTGATAAACTATGTTGCTCTGTTAGGTTGGAGCCCGGGAGCCGAACAGGAAATTTTCACGCTCGACGAACTTATACAGGAATTTGATGTTAAGGGTATCAGTAAGTCGCCTGCTGTGTTTGACGAGAAGAAATTACGCTGGATGAATTCTGAATATATCCGTGCCCTTTCGCCGGATGAGTTTGGCAAATACGCAAAGCCGTATTACGACAGCGTCCTTAAAACCGCAAAAATAGACTATAATAAGCTTAATACTTTACTGCAGGGCAGAACAGAAGTGTTCCCGGACATATTGGAAAAGATAGATTTTATGGAGACTATGCCGGAATACGATAACGAACTGTATGTGAATAAAAAGATGAAAACGACACCTGAAACATCGCTTCCTGTTTTGCAGGCAATTCTGCCGGTGCTTGAGGGCGTGGAAAATTGGTGTATGGAAGAGCTGCACGATAAAATGATGGCTTTGGTTGAACAGCTTGGCATGAAAAACGGTCAGGTTTTGTATCCGTTGCGTGTGGCGTTGTCGGGCAAATTATCAACTCCGGGCGGTGGAGTTGAGCTGGCAGACCTGTTCGGCAAAGACGAAACGATAAAAAGATTAAAAATGGCTATAGATAAATTATCGTAAATTAATTATTTCAGTAGCGGAATGGAGATTGTTATGGGGGAGACTAATTCTAATTTTATACATGATGTGATAGATAAGGATCTGGCAGAGGGCAAAGTTAAAGAAATACACACGCGTTTTCCTCCGGAACCTAACGGGTATCTGCATATAGGTAGTGCAAAGGCAATATGGATAAACGCAAGCACTGCAAAAAAATACGGCGGTAAGTTCAACCTGCGTTATGACGATACCAATCCGGTTAAAGAAGATGACGAATATGTTAAGTCTATAGAAGAAGATTTAAGATGGCTCGGCATGGAGCCTACCGGCGGAATATTCTACGGTTCTGACTATTTTGATAAATGCTATGAGTTTGCACAAAAGCTTATAAGGGAAGGGAAGGCATATGTGTGCGACCTTTCTCAGGAACAGATGAGCGAATACCGCGGCACACTTACTCAGCCGGGCAAGAACAGTCCGTACAGAGACAGAAGCGTTGAAGAAAATTTAGACTTGTTCAAAAGAATGAAAGACGGCGAATTTGCCGACGGCTCAAGAACATTGCGTGCAAAGATAGACATGTCATCGCCGAATATCAATATGAGAGACCCTGTTATATACAGAATATTGCATGTTAATCATCACAGACACGGGAATAAATGGTGCATATATCCTATGTACGACTTTGCACATCCGATACAGGACGGTCTTGAAGGCATAACACATTCGCTGTGCAGTATAGAGTTTGAAAATCATCGACCGCTTTACGACTGGGTGGTTGAAAATGTAGGATTTGAGGTCAGCCCGCATCAATACGAATTTGCACGTTTAAACATGACATACACCGTCATGAGCAAGAGGTATCTGCGTAAGCTTGTTGAGAACAAAATTGTTGACGGTTGGGACGACCCAAGAATGCCGACGCTTTGCGGACTTCGCCGCAGAGGCTACACGCCGACGGCTATATTGGATTTTATATCAAGAAACGGTGTTTCCAAAAATTACAGCGTTGCGGACGTGAGATATTTGGAATACTGTGTTTGCGAGGAGCTTAACGAAACAACACAGCGTAGAGTGGCAATTTTGGAGCCGCTTAAAGTTGTTATCACAAACTATCCGGAAGACAAAACCGAAATGTTTGAAACATCGAACCATCCTAAAAAACCGGAATGGGGCAAACGTGAGTTGGCGTTCACAAGAGAAATATACATCGACCGTTCCGATTTTATGGAGGAACCTGTGCCGGGCTTTATACGGCTTGCTCCCGGAAAAGAAGTGCGTTTGATGAGTGCATACATCTTAAAATGCAACGAAGTTGTGCATGATGAAAACGGAAATGTTACACAGCTTATGTGTACGGTAGACCTTGAGACTGGCAACAACAAGCCTGTTGACGGAAGAAAGGTAAAAGGTACAATTCACTGGCTTTCGGCGTCGAACTGTGAAAAATGCAAGATAAGAATATATAACAATTTGTTTAATAAAGAAAATGTGGCAACCCTTTTGGAGGAGGACACATTTGAAGAATTTTTGAGCGATGATTCATTGGTGGAATACACCGATTGCTTTGTTGAGCCGTCGCTTAAAGATGCAACGCCGGACGAACGTTTTCAATTTGTCCGTACAGGATATTTTGTTAAAGACAGCAAAAACGACGGCGTGTTTAACCGCACAGCTCCGCTAAAGAGCAGTTTTAAACCGGAATAATTAAAATCCCTGCAACATAATAGGTGTACTCTAAAGGAAAGTAGTTTAAAAGGCTGAATGAAATAAAATCGTTCAGCCTTTATTGTAGGGAACGTATTTATCCGTTCCGCATAGTTGTAGGGAATGGATTTATCCATTCCGCATAGTTGTAGGGAATGGATTTATCCGTTCCGCATAGTTGTAGGGAACGGATTTATCCGTTCCGCATAGTCGTAGGGAATGGATTTATCCATTCCGCATAGTCGTAGGATATCATAATTTTGCTAAATACGCAAAAATGTAAATTATTTTAGAATATCTTTATAAGGTGTTTTAAAATGGATGTTAAAGATGTAATAGTAAAAAGATTTAATGAACTATGTGCAGAAAGAAATATGCGAATAAATGAGCTTGCAAATGTTTCAGGAGTTACACCCTCAACTGCTTATAGTATGATGGATAAATTACGCAGAGATGTTTCCATAAGAACAATCAAAAAATTTTGTGATAGATAAATAACATTAGGTGAGTTTTTCTCTACAGAGGATTTTGATAATTTAGAACAAGAAACTAAATAGGTGTAATTATGAATTTACCAGAACGAAAACCAACTAGATTAAAAGGATATGATTATGGGACGCCGGGAGCATATTTTATTACAATTTGTACAAATCGAAAATTACATTTATTCGGTGAAATAAACAATGAGAAAATGTGCTTAAGTGATTTAGGAAAAATTGTTAATAAAGAAATCATGAATATTGAACCTCGTTACGAAAATATTCGAATAGATAAATATGTTATCATGCCTAATCACATACATATGATTATTGTGATTTTAGAAGCAAAAGGGATAAATTGCGGAACGGATAAATCCGTTCCCTACAAAAAATACGATATTCCAAATGTTGTAGGTAAATTCAAGGCGGGAGTAACAAGGATTGCAAGGAATGAGTTTATGCATTCCGTCAAAACGCCAATTTGGCAATCCTCTTGTCATGACCATATCATTCGCGGCGAAAAAGATTATCGGAAAATATGGGAATATATTGATACAAATGTTATAAGATGGGAAAAAGATTGTTTTCATAATGATTAAAGGCTCTCGCTGATTTGCGAGAGCCTTTTACTGTCCCTGCGAGTACGCCTCATATTTTATTTATTTTGATGTAAGAGATTGGTATTCCGGTTTAAGGTATTCATTTATATCGCTCAGTGGTATTGGAAATTCTATAAAGCCGGCAGAATACGGTGCCAGATCGTACGGCGGATAGAATATTATTATTTTGTCGTCCTGTATGTAAAAATCTTCGTTTTGCTGTGCGGTAAAGGAGGGGGCTTCCCATAAATCGTTATAAGTTTTAAAATCGGTTTTGGCAAGATTTTGCATGTATTCAGTCAGGATGGAGGCATAGTCTGTGCCGTCTGTGAACATATCGCTTATAAAAATCGGTGAATTTGACGATAAATCCACGGTAGTGGCGGCTTTTGCGGTCAGTTTATGAGTGCCGCCGCTGAAGGAATCCGTAACCATGATGTAACTTAGAAATTTTTTGTTGCACGTTAAAACAGGCTCTATGTTCAGTTCAAATTTTGGCCCGTTGCCTCCGTCATGCACCGATAATGCATCGGCGTCAAAATCACTTATGTATTTTTCGTATTTTTTCATTGTGTTGTCGTTAAGAAATTCGGCAAAGGCTTTGTCTAAGCCTGAAAACACAGGTATCTTTGCATTCACGCTTATATAGTCTTTATCATATACTATATCATGAGTTTTCATATTAACGGTTTTTGTATGACAGCCTGTCAAAACACTGATACAGAGCAGGATAGGGAACACCTTTTTAATTTTGTTTATAATATTATGCATATTAAACCACCGCTGCCTTCATTTATGATTTTTTGCAGTGTTTCACGGAGTTTGCTCTGAGCGTCCTCCGGCATGCGATTCAGCTTGTTGTGCAGTCCTTCATTCACCAGTTCATGCAAGGATTTGCCGAATATGTTCGATTCCCATATTTTCTTCGGATCTACTTCAAATTCTTCAAGCAGGTAATTCACCAGCTCCTGAGACTGCTTTTCGCTTCCGACAACAGGCGATACCTCTGTTTCGATGTCGGCACGTATCATGTGTATGCTTGGGGCGGACGCTTTAAGCCGCACGCCGAATCTTCCGCCTTGTTTGAACATTTCAGGTTCTTCTAAGGTTAAGTCGTCTATAGTCGGACAAACAATACCGTATCCTGTTTCGTTTACCTGATGCAGAGCGTATTCTATCTTGTCATAGTTTTTCTTCATGTCGGACAGCTCACGCATGAGTTTTATCAGCTTGCCGTCATTGGCAATTTCAAAGCCGGACATCTCGCCAAGTACCTTATAAAACAGTCCTTCGTTTACGTTGATTTGCATTACGATACTGCCTTTGCCCGGATACATTGTGTCCGCAAAGCATCTGCTTATGTATTCACATTCCTCCGCTTTTGAATTAAGCTTATGGATATCATTGATTTTGTTGACGTTATCCAACGAGGATATTACACAGTTGAAGATGCTTTGTTTGAGCCAATGAGTTGAGTCTAAACTGTCTATCCATTTAGGCATATTAAATTTGATTTCACGCAAAGGAAACTCAAACAACACCTTTTCCATTATGTTTTGGATATCGCTTTGATTCATCTCTACACAGTTTATTGCCATTACGGGAACGGAGTATTTTGTCTCCAATTCCATACGCAGGCTTTGCGTGTTTGCCGCAGTAGGGTGGGCAGAGTTAAGGATAATTACAAACGGCTTGTTTATGCCTTTTAGCTCATTCACCACGCGTTCCTCTGATTTTACATACTCATCGCGGTTTATTTCGGTTACAGAACCGTCGCTGGTAATCATGATGCCTATGGTTGAATGTTCTGTTATCACCTTTTTTGTGCCTATTTCAGCGGCCTCGTTGAATGGAATGTCGTGATCAAACCACGGTGTGCTTACCATTCGCGGTGCATCATTTTCTATATGACCGAGTGCACTGTCCACAACATATCCGACACAGTCTATCATACGAACCTTAAGTTTTGCGTTATCCGCAACGGTGATTTCAATGGCTTCGTTTGGTATGAATTTTGGCTCTGTAGTCATAATCGTCTTGCCTGCCGCACTTTGCGGAAGTTCATCTCTTGCACGTTCCTGCTGGTATTCATTTGTTATGTTGGGAATAACCAACAGATCCATAAACCGTTTTATGAAGGTGGATTTACCTGTTCGCACAGGTCCTACCACACCCATGTATATATCTCCTTGTGTACGTTCTGCTATGTCTTGATATATGTTATAGCTTTGCACGTTTTTGTCCTCCTTTTGATTTTAAAGTTGTACAATTCAATACTATATATATTGACCGGTACAAAGCTTTATTACAAAACGGAAAACTTTTTTATAATGACGTCAGATAGTATAAAAAAACAGGCTGTATCTTGCGATACAGCCTGCCAGTGTGTCGATAAACCTATCGACACACTGGGAGACTTCGAAAAAGGAAGGCAGATTTGGCGATTTTGAATTCGTCGGCGTACGTGTGTACGTTAGAGTTCAAAATCGGCAAAAGCAATTAACAGAACTGTTTTTAAAAGAAGTTATAGATATGATTTTACGTAATAAATACAAAAAGCCGCTGACCGCAAATAATAATATTTCTGCGGTCGGGCGACTTTTTCGACAGTCTGACAGGCTGTATCTTGCGATACAGCCTGCATAAATTATTTTATTATTTAGATTCTCTCTTTTCTGCGATAGCAGCCTGAGCAGCAGCCAATTTAGCAATCGGTACGCGGAACGGAGAACAAGAAACGTAATTCAAACCAACTTTGTGGCAGAAAGCAACGGAGCTTGGATCGCCGCCGTGTTCGCCGCAGATACCCAGTTTGAGGTTAGGTCTTGTTGCACGGCCTTTTTCAGCTGCCATTTTAACAAGCTGTCCAACGCCGTTTTGGTCTAATCTTGCGAATGGGTCTGATTCATAGATTTTATTCTGATAATAAGAATCTAAGAATTTACCGGCATCATCACGGGAGAAACCGAATGTCATCTGTGTCAAGTCGTTTGTACCGAATGAGAAGAATTCAGCTTCCTGAGCAATTTCATCGGCAAGCAAAGCTGCACGAGGAATTTCAATCATTGTACCGATATGGTATTCAATGTCGGAACCTTTTTCCTTCTTAACCAATTCAGCAGTTTCAATAACGATATCTTTGACAAATTTCAATTCTTTCTTTTCGCCAACGAGCGGAATCATTATTTCAGGAACTATGTTGTAGCCTTTTTCGGCTTTAACTTCTATAGCTGCTTCCATAACTGCTCTTGTCTGCATCTTTGCAATTTCAGGATATGTTACTGCAAGACGGCATCCGCGATGACCCATCATAGGGTTGAATTCGTGAAGTTCGTCGCATTTAGCTTTAACAGCTTCAACTGACAAGCCCATATCCTTAGCAAGTGCTTTTATATCAGCTTCTTCTGTAGGAACAAATTCATGCAGAGGCGGGTCAAGGTAACGAACTGTCATAGGTTTACCTTCAAGCACTTCATACATAGCCTTAAAGTCGCCCTTCTGGAACGGAATCAATTCGTTAAGAGCTTCTTCTCTTGCTTCAACGCTGTCGGAAAGGATCATTTTACGAATCTTAGGGATTCTGTCAGCATCAAAGAACATGTGCTCCGTACGGCAGAGACCGATACCTTCAGCACCCAGTTTAACAGCGTTAGCTGTATCGGCAGGAGTATCAGCGTTTGTGCGTACGCTCAATGTTCTGAATTCGTCAGCCCATGCCATAATTCTGCCGAAGTTACCTGTAACAGATGCGTCTACTGTTTTGATGTCGCCGTAGTAGATGTTACCTGTTGAACCGTCGAGAGAAATATAGTCGCCTTCGGTTATATGTTTGCCGCCAAGATCAAAATATTTAGCGTCTTCATCTATTTTGATTTCACCGCAACCGGATACACAAGCAGTACCCATACCTCTTGCAACAACGGCTGCGTGAGATGTCATACCGCCGCGAACTGTGAGGATACCCTGAGCGGCGTGCATACCTTCGATATCTTCAGGAGATGTTTCCAAACGAACGAGGATAACCCTTTCGCCTCTTGCACCTGCGGCTTTAGCGTCTTCAGCTGTGAAGTAAACTTTACCTGCTGCAGCACCCGGAGATGCAGGAAGTGCAGAACCGATAACTTCGCCTGCTTTCAATGCAGCTGCATCAAATGTAGGGTGGAGGAGTTGATCCAAAGATTTAGCTTCAATTCTGGAAACAGCTTCTTCAGGAGTGATTTTGCCTTCGTCAACAAGATCACAAGCGATCTGAAGAGCGGCCTGAGCTGTTCTTTTACCGTTTCTTGTTTGGAGCATGAAGAGTTTGCCCTCTTCGATGGTGAATTCCATATCTTGCATATCTGCATAATGGTCTTCCAATTTATGAGCAATTTCAACGAATTGTTTGTATACTGCAGGATTGTCCTGTTGCAAAGATGTTATAGGGCTTGGAGTACGGATACCTGCAACAACGTCTTCGCCCTGTGCATTCATTAAGTATTCGCCGTAGAGCTTGTTTTCACCGGTTGACGGGTTACGTGTGAAAGCAACACCTGTACCGGAAGTATCGCCCATGTTACCGAATACCATAGCCTGTACGTTAACGGCTGTACCCCAGTCTGAAGGGATATCGTTCATTCTTCTGTAAACGATAGCTCTTGGGTTATCCCAGCTTCTGAAAACGGCTTCAACAGCTTCAATCAACTGTTTTTTAGGGTCTTGCGGGAATTCATAGCCTTTTTCTTCTTTAAACAATTTCTTATATTCAACGATGAGCTTTTTAAGATCTTCAGCTGTAAGCTCTGTGTCTAATTTAACGCCTCTTTCGGCTTTGATATCATCGATGATTTTTTCAAATTTAGGTTTAGGGATTTCCATAACAACATCAGAGAACATTTGAATAAATCTTCTGTAGCTGTCGTATGCGAAACGAGGATTATTCATTTTTTGTGCCAAACCTTCGGTAACTTCGTCTGTAAGACCGAGGTTAAGAATTGTATCCATCATACCCGGCATTGATGCTCTTGCACCGGAACGAACCGATACCAGGAAAGGATTGGTTTTATCGCCGAATTTTTTGCCGGCAATCTTTTCGATATCGAGCATTTTCTCTTCGATTTCAGCGATGATTTCATCAGAAATCTTTTTGCCGTCGTTATAATATTGTGTACAAGCCTCGGTTGTAACAGTGAAACCTTGAGGAACAGGAATACCAAGATTGGTCATTTCTGCCAAGTTAGCACCTTTACCACCAAGAAGGTTTCTCATTGTTGCGTCACCTTCACTGAAAAGGTAAACATATTTTTTACTCATAAAGTAAAACCCTCCTAATATAAATTTATATTTTTAAAATTGTAAACCAAAATTTTACACACGTCAATATTATATCATATTTTGGGAATTTGTCCACAAAAATTTTTGTTTTTTCGGTTATAAACACATTTTTATATGTCCAAACAAACATTTTGGTCAATTTTCATAAAATAAAAGCGTGAAAATAATACAAAACAACCGCATGTTATTGACGTGTTGAGCATATATGTAAAATTATACATTACAGAGGACAGACATTGCAAGAGCAATAATTGACGTTTTTTGTTATTTTTTGAAATGCCGCAAAAAAATTATTGACATATCAAAAAATGCATAATATAATGTATTGCATAATTGAATATAAAGTTAAATGCAATGACAGGGCAAGTTGTTACGATGTTGCGGCTCAGAGAGCTGCCGTTTGCTGCAAGGCAGACCGCAAGCGTAATATACGCTCCCCCTCGAGCAGTCAGCCGAAAAGCGTGTTTTTGCTTAGTAAGTGCGACCGGGCTTTTCCTCCGTTAAAAGGAAATTCATTGAAAGATGAAATGAGCGGGAACCGTGTTTTATATAAGATAACGGTTTCAATAAGAGTGGTACCGCGGAGATATGTTATCTTCGTCTCTTGTGCTGTATGCATGCGAGACGAAGATTTTTTTTGTTTTTGTATTTAACAAAATTATATTTCAGAATTGGAGATGGATCTATGAAAATATCATTTTCAACATTGGCATGTCCTAAATCAAGCTGGGAAGACATTACTTCCATGGCGAAGGATATGGAATTTGACGGTATTGAAGTAAGAGGCTTGGGCAACGACATTTTTGCCGTTAACGCACGTCCGTTTACCGATAACGAATTGCCTAAAACAATAAAAAAGCTGAACGACATGGGTTTGACAATATCCTGTTTTTCGTCCAACTGCTGCTTGAAATATGCAGACAAAGCCGAAGAAAACAAAAAAGAAATAACGGAATACATTTCTCTTGCCGCAAAAGTAGGCACGCAGTATGTGCGTATTCTTGCCGATCTTGATGTTATGCCTGACGGTGAAGTTGATGATGCACAGGTTGTTCAACAGCTTAAAGAGCTTGCACCTGTTGCAGAGAAAAACAACGTTACGCTTCTTGTTGAAACGAACGGTGTGTATGCGGACACTTCGCGTCTTTGCAATTTGCTTGAGCAGGTGGAAAGCGATGCCGTTGCGGCACTTTGGGATATGCATCATCCGTACAGAGTTGCCGGTGAGACGCCTGAGCAAACTGTTCAGAATTTAGGTGCATACATAAAATATGTGCATATAAAGGACTCCGTTATGGAAAACGGCAAGATAGTGTATAAAATGATGGGCGAGGGCGACCTTCCTATATCAGATATGATGTTTGCGTTGCGTTCAATCAATTTTGAAGGATATGTAACTTTGGAATGGGTAAAACGTTGGAGCACTGATCTTGCGGAGGCAGACGTTGTTATTCCTCAGTTTGCGTATTACATGAGCGAATATACCCAGAAGACAACACAACGCGGCGGATTATACAGCAACAGAGCGGGAACAGGCCAATACATCTGGGAAAAGGAAACGCTGATAGACCTCACCTTTCCGCAATTATTGGATCGCATAGTTGAAGAATTTCCGGATCAGTACGCATTTAAATATATAACACATGACTACACCAGAACATACAGCCAGTTCCGCGATGATGTTGATACATTTGCCCGTGCATTGATAACAATGGGTGTAAAACGCGGCGACAAGGTTGCAATCTGGGCAACAAATGTGCCGGCATGGTTTATCACATTCTGGGCGACAACTAAAATAGGTGCTATATTGGTAACGGTGAACACGGCATATAAAATACATGAGGCGGAATATCTGCTTCGTCAGGCAGATGTACATACGGTTGTTATGATTGACGGTTATAAAGATTCCGATTATATAAGCATAATAAATGAGATTTGTCCTGAACTTAAGGACAAAAAGCCAAGCGAACCGCTTTTCTCGAAACGTTTGCCGTTTTTAAGACATGTTGTTACGGTAGAGTCGCAGCAGCCGGGATGTTTGACATGGGATCAGGCTATGGCTTTGTCAGAGGAAACTCCGCCGGAGATAGTGTATCAGCGTATGGCTACAATCAGCCGTCATGATGTTTGCAACATGCAGTATACATCCGGTACCACAGGATTTCCTAAGGGCGTAATGCTCACACATCACAACGTTATCAATAACGGTAAAAATATAGGCGACCGCATGGATTTATCCACGGCCGACAGATTTATGATACAGGTGCCTATGTTCCACTGCTTCGGCATGGTGCTTTCAATGACGGCGTCTATGACGCACGGTGCGACAATGTGTCCTATCCCTGCGTTTTCACCGCGTCTGGCACTTGAAATGATAAATAAAGAAAAAATAACGGCTTTTAACGGCGTGCCTACAATGTTTATAGCAATGCTGTCTCACGAGAATTTTCCTTCGACCGATTTCGGCGGGCAGTCCTTGTCCTATCAAGGTTATGAATGAGGTTATAGAAAAGATGAATATGACCGAAATAACCATTGTGTTCGGGCAGACCGAAAGTTCACCGGGTTGCACAATGTCGCACTCTGATGACTCTGTTGAGATAAAAGTCAACACAGTCGGAGGACCGCTTCCGGGTATAGAGTGTAAGATAGTAGATCCTGAAACAAACGAGGAATTACCTGACGGACAAACGGGTGAGTTTGTGGCAAGAGGTTACAACATAATGAAGGGGTATTACAAAATGCCCGCAGCAACGGCAAATGCCATAGACGCTGACGGATGGCTGCATACAGGTGATTTGGCAATGAGACGCCCGGACGGCAATTTCAAAATAACCGGACGTATAAAGGATATGATAATCCGTGGCGGAGAAAATATATATCCTAAAGAAATAGAAGATTTTATATATACGCATGAAAAAGTAAGCGATGTTCAGGTTATAGGCGTGCCGGATAAGCAATACGGCGAACAGATTATGGCGTGCGTCATATTAAAAGAAGGCGAAACGTCAACAGAAGAGGAGATAAAAGATTTTGTGCTCAAGCATATGGCAAAACACAAGGTGCCTAAATATGTCCGTTTTGTTGACAGTTTTCCTATGAATGCCGCAGGAAAAATATTAAAATACAAGATGGTTGAAGAAGCTGTTAACCTTTTGAATTTACAGGAAGCAAAAGATATTGAAACGGCGTAATAAAAAACTCCGGCTGCTAAGCTTAAAGCAGCCGGAGTTTTTTTATATTCTTTAACGGTGTATTCTGTAGGTTGTTGTCGGAGTACCGTCGTCTTGAGTAAACGCGTTAAAGAAACTGCGTTTTATAGTATTTGTATTTATTGCTGTAACAGGTTCGCTCAACGGATTTATATTTTGCATGTCGGACAGCAAGAACGCCTTTATATACTTATAACTGAAATTCGTTGTAAATTCGACTTCCTTATCCGAACTTGCTATTGCTTTGCTTTCTGCCTTCAGCATGTTACCGTTATCGTCATACAGTGCCATAACCATAACAGCGTCCGGTGTTGTGTAAGCAATGTTGTTTATATTTATCACGGCTTTGTTGTCGGTAACGTTTTTAAATGAAATGTCGTACAATAATGAGTCTTCATCCAGCCAGCCTGCATACAAAACGGTGTCGCCTGTAAGAATATCGTTATCAATGTCCCATTTTTGAGTGCAAGCGCTATCTTTAAACCAGCCTGCAAACAATGCTCCGTTTTTAGAAGAAATTACTTCTTCTTTCGGTAATTTGCTTCCGACTGCTAAAGTTAAATCGGAAACATCGCTTCCGCCGTTTGTGTTAAAGGTTACGGTGCAGCTGCTTTTTGCCACAGGCGATTTGGTATAGTAATATGTATACGGTTCCAGGGTGTGGAACAAATCGCTGTATTTCAAAAATCCGTCGTCTGTACCAACTTGACTGTATTTTTCCCATATTTCTTCATAGGTGTCGTTTTGTGCATCAACACGAGGCGTTGTGTTATAGTCGTAATCCGGATTTTCCGGTCCTGTTCCGACAGAATAGTATATATACCAATCGAAAGGACCGGCATCGCCTCTTTGCGTGCCTTTATATGTCCAGGTTATCCAGCTTATGTTGTTTTTATTGTATGTGTTAAGAGTATAGTTCCATATACCGCCGCCCCTGAATTCGCCTACAACCGACGGCACATTCCAGCTTGCATGGTTGTTAACATCTTTTATTTTGTTGTCTATCTCGTTTGTTTCATAGTTATAATTGTGGAACTGATACCAGATGTTAACCCAACCGTATTCCGACGGATTAGGCAAAGAGTTCCATTCCCAAACAGCTTCCATTGAAATTATGTGGTCAGGATCAACTTTGCGGATGGCTTTGTATAATCTGTCGTACAAATTCCACACATTTCTGTTTGTTGTGCTGTTTCGCGACATTTCATTATACGGTTCGTTGAACAAATCATAAGCCACAACGGTAGGATTTCCGGCAAAACGTTTTGCTATTTCAACCCACAAATCCTCCGCTCTCTGACGGTACATTTCGCCTTCTGCGGTATCATCGAACACATGACAGTTGTTCATTCTGCCGGTTGAGTGGTTATTGCTTTGCAGACCGGGTATACCGTGCATGTCAAGCATAACGTATATGCCGCGTTTTGAACATTCTTCAACCAACCATTCAAGTCTTGTAAGATCGACATTGCCGTTTTTGTCATATCTGTAATTGCCTTCGTCGTCCATGAAGTTACGGTACCAGAACGGCACACGCACAATATTCATGCCTAATTCATGTATATAGTCAAGGTCTTTTTCGGTTAAATATGTATCTTCCCAAAGCTTGATGAGGGCATCGGCCTTTTCTTTACCAAAACGTTGTTCAAAAGTGGTTATTGTGTTCCAGTATGCCCAATTATCTATCGGAATAGGACACATCCATGTTTCCTGCAACAGCCAGTTGCCGAGGTTGATGCCTCTGAGAACAACCTTTTCGCCCCGTCTGTTGTAAAGGTCGCGTCCGTTGACTTTTAAAAAGTCGGATTCAATTATATTATAATTGAAGGTTTGCTTTTTAAAGTTTATATAGTCAGCCTTTGTATATGCTTTACCTGTGTAGTCGGATATTTCTTCAAGCGGTATAGCCTTGAGAGCAACTTCGTCCAAATCGAGGCTTGAACCGCTGTAGAGCCACAGTGCAAAGGAATTTGTCTTGCTGTTTTTGTTTGTAAATTCACAAACAACATCGTCGGCAAACGATACAACGGTTACATCATCATCGATGTTTTCAACGCTTACATAGTATTTATTGCTTTCGTTGTCTATGATGAAGCTTAAAGTATGCCATTTATTTTTTTCTATATTTGCCAAAGCGGTACTTCCGTGGTACAGTTTACCGTTTTTGTAATATAAGTCGAGACCTACATCGCTTGTTTTTTGTATATCGCCTCCGCTGAAGGTTTTAATGTCTACCTGAGCGTCTGATGTAAATCTTGCATTAAACGAAAATTCAGCCAAAGTTGTTATTGTGCCGGATATAAACAAAGCCTTTTTATCCCAATCGTCAAATAATACCTGACCGAATTTCTGCACGCCGGATGTGCTTCCGGAGTGTGCAAGCTCCAGGTATCTGTTGCCTGTGCCGCGTATTATCTTTTTGGGAGAGGCAAAACTTCTCCATAAACTGTAAGCGTCGTAGTCGCCGTCAGCGTTATGGTTCCATGTGGAGTTGCTTACGGTAGGAAAATTGTCGCCGTCTTTAAGCCTTGCATAGTCAAAGCTTTCTTCAAAACGACCGCCTGAGTTTCTTGCGAACACATTTGATGTCATAATGACAGACATGGTTTGAAATATCAGCATAAGTGCCAAAAACAGAGAAATGCGTTTTTTCATTGGAATCCACCCTTCAAAAAATATCTGTATGCTCCGATTATACATCACCTTTATAAAAATTACAACACAAACAATAAAAATAATCATATATTTGTAAAAAATTTTGTGCAAATCCTCAACAGAGAGAACTTGTTTTAAAATATTATAAATTAGGTGTTGCACTTTTTACAGATATGGTGTATAATCCATATGTAAAGTGTGTGAATAATTCGGCGATGATGATTGAGTCCTGTACGATCGGAGGCTGTGAACCTTGTCAGGCGGGGAACCGAGCAGCAATAAGCGGTTTATCCGATGCGTTGCAGGGGTGCTCAATCGGAGCCGTTTATTTGTTTGTTAAAATTAATACACAGTCAGATAAACGCCGTAACAGGCGTTTGTTTTGAATTATGAGAATTTTAAAAGGAGCGTGAGTTGCATGGCATATCAAGCTATATACAGAAAATGGCGGCCTATGGTGTTTGACGACGTTGTCGGTCAAACGCATGTAACAAGAACGCTTAAAAATCAGATAATGAACCATAAAACGGCTCACGCATATTTGTTTTGCGGCACAAGAGGCACAGGAAAAACAACTGCCGCAAAAATATTTTCGCGTGCCGTAAACTGCACGAACAGTAAAGACGGTAACCCGTGCAACGAATGTGATGTATGCAAGGGCATATTGGACGGGAGCGTGCTGGATGTTACCGAGATAGACGCTGCATCCAACAACGGCGTTGACGATATACGTCAGATTCGTGACGAGGTTGTGTACAGTGCGAGCGTGGCAAAGTATAAGATATACATTATAGACGAAGTGCATATGCTTTCGGCAGGTGCGTTCAACGCACTGTTAAAAACGCTGGAGGAACCGCCCGAGCACGTTATTTTTATACTTGCAACAACAGAAGTGCATAAGCTGCCGCAGACTATCTTGTCAAGATGCCAACGCTTTGACTTTAAGCGTATTAAAGTGTCGGACATAGTTGTCAGAATGAAAGAGATTGCGTACGGCGACGGCTTTGACGTTACCGACGATGCCCTGAATATGATAGCAACTCTTGCGGACGGCTCGATGCGTGATGGGCTGTCAATTCTTGAAAGGTGTCTGCTTGCGTCGCAGGATAAGCTTACTGCCGACGAAGTGTCGCAGATAATGGGCGGCGTGAATGACGATACATTGTATAAAACCGTACAGGCGGTTATAGATTCCGATACAAAAACGCTGATAAATATAAACGACAGCTTGTTTGCCGCAGGCAGCGATATGAACAGCTTTATAAATTCGCTGATAAAGTATTGCAGAGATTTAATGGTCTGCAAGGTTGCACCGGATATAGAGCTTGACTATAACAGCGATTTTGTGATTAAGCTCAAACGTCAGAGCGAAAAAATATCAATAGAGAAAATATCAAACATGATAAACGTGCTGTCATCTGCCGTAAGCACGGCAAAATGGGCACCGAATGTTAAGATAGTGTATGAATTGGCACTTATAAAGCTTACCAGAACCGAATTTGACGTTTCATACGATGCGTTGCTGGACAGGGTGTCTACCCTTGAACAGCAGATAAAAGACGGTGTTACGGTTAAGGTTGAAAAGAACGAATCTGTAGCAGAGACGTCAAAACAACCTGAAGCCGAACGTGCCGAGGAAAAGCCGGAAAAGAATTTTTCAGTAACAAAGCCATTCAAAAAGGGTGAGCTTACCGCCGATAACGTTATTGTCAAAGCGGCAAAAAGCTGGGCAAAAATTTTAGGCGCGTTGGAAACGGTGCCGGGCGGTGTGCCTGTGTATGCACAGATTTTCCGAAAGAAGATAACCATAGATGCCGAAGGCATAGTGATTCTTTTCGAGGAGAACGAGCAAACCTCCAAACAGATAGTGTCGCTTCCTATGAATCTGAATAACATAAAAAAAGCGGTGAAACGTGTTACGGGTAATGCTTTGGAGGTAAAGGCGGTTTTTGAGAAGGATGTTGACGATATTATAGATTTTAATGCCATAGCATCCGACAACGAATCCGCAAATGAGTCTGCCGAGACAGCTCCTGTCAAGACAGATTCTGTCAAGACAGATTCTGTCAAGCCGGATCCTGCCGCATCGGCAGTTGATACCGTGCCTGCAGGCGAGGGAACAGACGCACAGGAAGCGGCGGATGCATATGAAGACGCACCGCTGCCGGACGTTGATGATTACGATATTAGAGAAGATGATTTTGACGACGGTATCGACCCGCTGGATAACGTTATAGCCCGTGCGGCACAAATAACAGAGATAGAAGAATAACAAAATATTGAATGATGTTTTATAATGAGAGGATTGATTTTATATGCCAAAATACAGACCGGGTAAATTTCAGGGTGGAGCAATGGGCGGCAAGATGGATATTAACCAGGTAATGCGTCAGGCTCAGAAGATGCAGTCTGAAATGGAAAATGTTCAGGAGGAGCTTGGGAAAAACGAAGTTGAAGCGTCGTCGGGCGGCGGTGCGGTAAATGTTAAAGTGAACGGAAAAAAAGAGGTTTTGTCTATCAAAATAAATCCGGACGTTGTTGACGCAGACGATGTTGAAATGCTTGAAGACCTTGTGCTTGCAGCTGTTAACGAGGCTATGCGTAAAGCTGACGAAATGATGCAGGAAGGTATGGAAAAGGTAACCGGAGGAATGAATATTCCGGGTTTGTTTTAACAGAACCCGTTTTTCTTTGGTTTATTAAAAAGGATAATAAGTAACGGGCGAAAGAGATTTTTGTCTGTTGCCTGATTACGGAATGGAGTGGAGGCTTATGCATCCGGTTCCTATACAGTTGCTTATAGAAAGCTTTGAACAGCTGCCGGGTATAGGGCATAAAACTGCGGAACGGCTGGCATTTTATCTGCTTAACAATATGTCGGTTGAAGATGTTGAGTTTATGGCAAACAATATGTTAGATGCAAAACACAACATAACGCTGTGTCCGGTTTGTCAAAATCTTACCGACGCCACACCGTGTGTGATATGCTCGTCTCCCAAGCGAGACAGAAGCGTTATATGTGTTGTTGAAACGCCAAAAGACGTTTTGGCAATAGAACGCACAAACGAATTTGACGGGTTGTATCATGTGTTACACGGGGCATTGTCGCCGATGGACAATATAGGTCCCGAGGATATCAAGATAAAAGAATTGTTGGAGCGGTTGTCAGACGGAGAGGTTAAAGAAATAATAATGGCTACCAATCCCAACGTGGCAGGGACGGCGACAGCTATGTATATAGCACGTCTTATATCGCCTATGGGAGTTAAGGTTACTCGTATAGCTCACGGTATACCTATAGGGTCCGACCTTGAATATGCCGATGAAATGACAATCGTAAAAGCCTTGGAGGGCAGACAAGTTATTTAGGACAAGTTATATTTGGAGGGAGCTTGAGAATGTTCGATAAACTTAAAGGTCTTGAAGAACGGTATGAATATCTGAGCGAAAAGATATCGGATGTTAACGTCATAAATGACCAGGATATGTTCAGAAAGTATTGCAAGGAACATTCTGATCTTACGCCTGTTGTAGTTAAATATCGCGAATACAAAAAGGCTAAAGAAACTATAGATGAATCGTTGGAACTTTTAAAAACAGATATAGACAAGGATTTTGCCGAGCTTGTTCAGGAGGAGCTGGATAATGCAAAGGCGAGTCTGGAAGAAATATCGAGCGAGTTGAAAATTCTGCTTTTGCCTAAAGATCCTAACGACGAAAAAAACGTTATTGTGGAAATACGCGGTGGAACGGGCGGCGAAGAAGCGGCTTTGTTTGCGGCGGATCTTATGCGTATGTATTCGATGTATGCCGAAACAAAAAACTGGAAGATAGATATAATGAATTCCAACCCTACCGATATCGGCGGATACAAAGAAATATCGTTTATGATAGAGGGAGCGGGGGCATACAGCAGGTTCAAATTTGAAAGCGGTGTGCACCGTGTTCAGAGAGTACCGTCCACCGAGTCGGGCGGACGTATACACACCAGTGCGGTAACGGTAGCGGTGTTGCCGGAGGTTGAAGATGTTGAGCTGGAAATAAATCCGAACGATTTAAGAATAGATGTATTCCGCGCCGGCGGTCCGGGCGGACAGTGCGTTAACACAACCGACTCCGCCGTGCGTATAACTCACTTGCCTACGGGTATAACGGTGTCGTGTCAGGACGAAAAATCACAGCATAAAAATAAAGATAAAGGCATGAAAATACTGCGTTCGCGTTTGTATGACGCAATGATTTCCGAGCAGAACGACAAAATTGCACAGGAACGAAAAAGTCAGGTTGGCTCGGGCGACAGAAGCGAACGTATAAGAACATATAATTTTCCGCAGGGACGTGTTACAGACCACAGAATTAACCTGACTTTATATAAACTGACCAATATATTAAACGGCGACCTTGATGAAATAATAGATGCACTTATAACAGCGGACCAAGCAGCAAAAATGGCTCTTAACAATGATTGACCGAAAAAAACAAAAGAATGTGTGTTTACGGGGGTAAGAAAGTGAAAAAAAGTATAGTTTCGTTACTTGTTTCAGTTGTATTGGCGTTTAGCTGTGTTGTTTGCTTTGCAGAAGAAAATATGCCTGCACAACCGGAAACAGAATCACCGTCTGTCATAATGATAGAGCAGAACACCGGCAGGGTGTTGTATAGCAAAAATGCGGACGAAAAGGTGTATCCGGCAAGTACAACAAAAATTCTGACCGCACTTGTGGCTTTGGAAAAAGGTAATCTTGACGATGTTATAACTGTAAAAGCATCTACGGTAAACAGCATTGAGGCAGGTTCTTCAACGATGGGACTGTTAGCGGGCGAACAGCTCACTTTTAAAGACCTTGTCTACAGCATGATGATATATTCCGCAAACGACGCTGCGGCTGTGATAGCAGATTATATTGCCGGAAGCATAGAGGGTTTTGCACAGATGATGAACACAAGGGCAAAAGAGCTGGGTGCAACAAACTCCAATTTTGTGAATCCGCACGGACTGCATGATGATAACCACTATACCACCGCACGCGACATGGCTGTTATAGCAAGGTATGCAATGACAAATCCGGTTTTTGCAGACATTGTAAAAACGCCTATGTACAGAATGCCGCCTACAAATAAATACACTACCGAACGCATTATGCCTACAACAAACCATCTGATAAGCAGATACAGAAATTCAAATTATTTTTACAACGGTGCGACGGGTATAAAAACAGGTTATACGGAAAAGGCGAAAAACTGTCTGGTGGCATCGGCGACAAAGAATAACACGAGTGTTATAACCGCTGTTATGAACGTTACCAACGCCGGAACAAAGAGCTTGTACTCGTTTTCCGACACAATATCCCTTTTTAACTATGCGTTTGACAATTTTGCCTATTCAACTATTGCAAAAGCGGGCGATATTGTATCGGAAGTAAACGTTAAGTATGCCAAAGGTAAGGATTACACAATTCTTACGACAGGCGATGATGTGTTTGCGTTGCTGCCGAAGAACTACAAAAAAGAGGATATAACAACTCAGGTAACAATAAACGAAAAAATAAAAGCACCTGTGGCAAAAGGTGAAAAGCTTGGCACAATCACATACAGCTATAATGATGAAGTTATTGCAAGCTGCGACCTGGTATCACAGAACGACGTGAAAAAGAGTATTCTTTCGCTTATCGGCAGCGGTGTGAAAGCCGTTGTGTGCAGTTGGTGGTTCATAATTATCGTGCTGCTGATCGCCGGCATATATATTTATCTGCTTATACTGAGAAGAATAAACAGACGCCGCAGAAGAAGCAAACTGCGTATGGAACAGAAAAGACATATGGAAAATATCAACATAAGAAGATTTTAAAAATTAAGGTGTTTGACTGTTATTACATTGACGGTATTTTACCTGAAAATTTTCTTTTTGAAAAAATTTTTTAAAAAAGTATTGACAACAGGAAAAAAATGGTATATTATGGGCATAAAGAAAGCGACTTAAGAAAGGTTATAACATAAGAATGTTCGGCTTTGCTCATGGCGTTGCAGCAGGAATTGCAGTGAGCAGAACGGCAGAGACCAAGCCTTCCGTGGCAACGCGGAAAAGCTTTAAAAAAATTTTTAAAAAAAGTATTGACAAATTTTAAAAAATGGTATAACATTATTGTAGAGAATAAAATAAATCGAAAGGCAAAGCCACTGTGAAGTGGTGACGCAAAGCTATAGGGACTCAGAAAGAAGTCAGCCAGTTGCCGATTCGTACACGTTATGTGCGGATCGGTTTTTTTATTTATTTTTGTTTATTAAGTGCAACGATACGCATAAGCCTTTAACATCCGATAGAAAAAAGTGCAGCACCGTAGAACAGCGTCGTGATTTTGTAAGGATACTACGAAATCGTGGCACGTTAATAATACATAGTTTATCCAAAAATAAAAAAATTTAAGGAGGAAAAAATTATGGTAAACACAAAGGCATTACAAAAGCAGCTTTTCGCTGCAATAGCAATGGTGCTTGTAGCAGTCATTGCAGTTTCAAGTTCAACTTATGCATGGTTTGCAGCAAACACAGTGGTTAATGCAACTAATATGCAGGTAACCGCTACCACAAGCCAGTCGTTGGTTATTTCTAACAGTGCGTTGCCTGATGCCAATACTGCTACAATCACAGTGGCTTCCAGTGATAACGGAGCTACGGCTTTGATTCCTACCACGCACGATTCTACTGACTGGGCGACCTACGCTAGCAACTGCATAAACAGCGTTCAGGGACGTTTGTTGAGTTTGCAGTTGGCTTTCGCCGGTGTATTGAACTAAATTTATTTCAGATAAAGGGGGATCAT
>CAJOGA010000012.1 GCA_905233855.1 uncultured Clostridia bacterium | reverse complement strand
GGCAGGCTGCGAAAAAGGAAGGCAGATTTGGCGATTTTGAATTCGTCGGCGTACGTGTGTACGTCAGAGTTCAAAATCGCCAAAAGCAAGTAACAGAACTGTTTTTTTAAGAAGTTACAGACATGAGTTTACGCAATAAATGCAAAAAGCCGCTGACCGTAAATAATAATATTTCTGCGGTCGGGCGACTTTTTCGACGGCCTGAAAGCACATCGGGTGTTTTTTCCTCCGATGTGCTTTTTTATGCCTTTTATGACCTTTCTACCACAAAAACGTGTTAAAGCCCATTAGTTTATTCACTGCCTCAACAAGGTAATAATCCGAATAAATCATTGTTTTATGCATTCCGCGGTTATATGCCTCGGTACCGTGCGTTATGATTGCATCGGTGTCTTCCGACCAATCGGCAAAACGCTCTGTAATGGCTTTTATTAAATTCAATGCCGCATTATAATACATCTTTTGTTCATACTCCGGCACAACCTTTGCAAGCTCCAAAAGTCCGGATGCTGCAATTAAGCCGGCGGAAGTATCGTAAATAACAGGCTCTGCCGGTGCTCTGAAATCACATTTCGGCAACCAGTCATCACAGACAGCCGCAATGAAATAATTTGCAATTTTCTTCGCTGTTTGAAGATAACGTTCTTCTTTGGTGTGGATATAGCTTAATGTGAAACCGTATAAACCCCATGCCTGACCTCTCGACCACGAAGAATCGGGTGCATAGCCTTGTCCGCCCAAATTTTCAACCACTTCACCTGTTTGCGGATCATAGTTTACGATATGATTAACCGATCCGTCCTCTCTTACGTGATACTTCATTGTTTTATCCGCATGCGCCATTGCTATGCTTTTAAAACGTTCATCACCAAATGTTTCCGATGCCCAGTACAAAAGGGGTATATTCATCATACAGTCTATTATTGCAAAACCCTTTTGACCGCTTCCGTTCCATGCACGAATATATCCGCCTTTTAGGTTATATCTGCCAGCCAGCACATTTGCCGCATAAAAATTTCTCACAAGCGATTCACGGTTGCCGGTTAATCTGTAGTTTGCTCCGGCAGACAAATGCCACATAAATCCAACGTCGTGATGCAGACCCTCTACCTGTTTAAGCGCCTCATCCAACAGCTGCTCGCCGCGTTCAGCCGTAATACGGTATGTATCTTTCTTTGTTCCGTCATACATAAGCCACATCATGCCCGACCAAAATCCGTTGGTCCACCATGTTACAGCTTTGCCTGTTTTGTTGTCATACTCGCCTTTTTCGTCTGTAGTGTACGGCAATTTTTCTCTTGCAGAAACAGATACCCTCGACAACTTTTTATCAATTTTTTCCCAAAGATCTTGAACCCATTTTTCGTTAGACATTATTTCTCCTCCACACAAGAACTTTTATTATACCTGCTAATTGTATCATAAAATATACATTTATTGCAACAGAAAAAGAAAAAACTTGTACCAAACGGATCTGCACAATCCGATTGGCACAAGCCTTATGTTACACATTAATTTTCTTTAAAAGGACATTTCTTACTGTTCCTCGCCTATTTCGTCTTCCAAAAGGGCTTTTTCGTATTTTTCAAAAATAGCTGTTTCCAACTGTTCTCTCATAGACGCATTGATAGGATGGGCTATATCTTTAAATTCGCCCTCCGGAGTTTTTCTGCTCGGCATTGCTATGAACAATTTTTCCTGACCTTCTATTATTTTAATGTCATGTACAACAAAAGCATTGTCAAATGTAACAGAAGCAACCGCCTTCATTTTACCCGCTGCAGAAACTTTTCTTACTCTGATATCTGTTATATCCATATTTCTTCCACCTTTCAAGAATGTAGTTTTAATGTATGATATATTGTATATATATCATTTGCCGATTTTTAACTGATTATTCAGCTAAATTTTTCAAAAAATACGAGTGTTGTTACATAAATGCTTTGTATAATGATATTACCTATATACTGCGAATCAACCCTTACTGCACAATTTTTGTTACACCTGTATACTTTTGTTACAGTTGTATATTACAACAAATTATACCATTTGTCAAGTGTTTTTGGCAAAAATATATACATTTTTTAACATAAATCGACAATATGTGTTATTTGTATAAATTTATACCAACATTTTTTGTGTACTTTACTAAAAATAATTAAAGACACAGTTTCCGTACTTTGGTAAACAGAATTATTTATAAAAAAACTGTTTTATTTTATTCACATATAGTGTATAATATTAATGTTAATGACAAAATTTGTAACCAACAATTAAAAGGACGGATTTTATGAATACATTTTCTATAACGAATTTACCCGTTTCAACACGGTTTCATTTTATAGGTATCGGCGGGATAAGCATGAGCGGACTTGCTAAAATCCTTGTTGACAAAGGCTTTAAAGTGCAAGGCTCCGACATGCGTGAAAGCGAGCTGACATATCAGCTGCAAAAATCCGGCATTGACGTATGCATAGGACACAGTCCGGAAAACATCAAAGATGCCGACATAGTTGTGTATACAGCTGCTGTTAAGGAAAGCAACTGTGAATACTCGCAAGCAAAGGCACGCGGTCTTATCCTTATAGAACGTGCAGTGTTACTCGGTGCGATAATGCGTGAATTCAAAAACGCCGTTGCAATAGCCGGAACTCACGGAAAAACCACAACCACCTCCATGATAACACATGCAATTATGAACAGCGGTTGCAATCCTACAGTATCGGTCGGCGGCGAATTGGATTTAATAGGCGGAAACGTGCATGTCGGAAGCGACAACCTTTTTATCACCGAAGCATGCGAATATCACGAAAGCTTTCTGCAATTCTTCCCTACTGTCTCGGTTATAACCAATATAGAGGAAGACCATTTGGACTATTTCACAGGCGGCTTAAAACAAATAATGAAAGCTTTTTCGTCATTTGCAAATCTCACGCCGGATGACGGATGCGTTGTAGCCTGCGGAGAAGACGAAAACGTGAAAAAAGTTACGCAAGGTCTAAAATGCAAGGTTTACACGTACGGCGAAGACGAATGTTTTGATTTTTATGCCGAAAACATCGTTATAAAAAACAGCCTATATTCCTTTGATGTAATGCATAAATCGCAAAAGGTTACACATATAAGCTTAAATGTACCGGGACGTCATAATATGCTGAATGCTTTGGCAACTGTTGCTGTGTGTTATCACATGGGATTCGATATTGAAAAAGCCGCTGGCGGCATCGAAGCGTTCACCGGCACACACCGCAGATTTGAACATAAAGGTAAATGTAACGGTGCATTTGTTATAGACGATTACGCTCACCATCCTACCGAAATACAGGTTACACTTAAAGCCGCAAAGGACTTGGAGCACCGACGTATTTGGTGCGTGTTTCAACCGCACACCTACTCACGTACCCGCACGCTGATGAACGAATTTGCAAAAAGCTTTAGCTGTGCCGACAAGGTTATTATAGCCACAATATACCCGGCACGTGAGGCGTTTGATCCCAACGTGAGAGAAACCGATCTTGTTGAAAAGATAAAGCAAAACGGCGTTGACGCTTGTTATATAGATAATTTCGACGATATTGCGTCCACCTTAAAGGAAAATCTTGAAGAAGGCGATATTGTGTTCACAATGGGTGCGGGAAATGTTGTTGACATCGCAAAATTAATTGTGGACTAAAAAGCAGATTTAAAAGAGCAGAAACAATCAAGTGCTTCTGCTCTTTATTTTTACATCAAAAAGTTACATTCCGGATGAATTAATCCTTCTTTTTCGAAAGCAACCATTCCAAAAGCTCGGTCTGCATGGCAGGTGCCCATGAATTATGTGCAACGCCTTCGTACACCGTAAGCTTGGCATCATTATTGAAACGCTTGATTCTTTCCATCATTTCGATACTGCCTCTTACATTAACGGTCGGGTCAATTTCACCGTGGAACGCCCAAACAGGCATTGTCAACGCACCTGCATACCACGGCATACCCTCGCCGCAGATTGGTGCAATAGCGGCAAACATCTCCGGACATGCCATCGCGGTATACCATGTGCCGTAACCGCCCATGCTGAGTCCTGTCAGATATATTCTCTTACGGTCAACCTTGAACTCATCCGCTACATGATTTATAAATTTAAGAACTGACTCTATGTGTGCAACCCAGAATGTTCCGTTTGGACACTGAGGCTGTACCAGCAAGCAATCATATTCAACATCTTCCTTAAGCACATGACAAAAGCCGTGAACTTCAACTCTGTAAAGCTCATCTTTACCGTTGCCTCTTTCACCTGCACCGTGAAGCTGAACTATCATAGGCAGATTATCTTTCATTTGTTTTGGGCATCTCATAATAAACGGAAATTCCCATTTTTCATCATTATAAATTTTTACTTCCATTTTATAACTTTCCTCCACCATGTTTTTTTCGAGGGGTATTTTACCATACAATACATAAATAGTCAATTAATTTCACACATAAAAAAGGGTTACAGCAACATGTTTTATATTTACCATAACCCCTTGACAATTTTACACACGCTTTCGCGTTCGTCAAACCTATCTATTCGTTTTGTTTTTTGTCTGCTCCGTAATTTATCATAAAAATGCCGACACTTATCAGAATAAGCGTTATGACAATATTAATATTTGACACCGATGTTGTCTCTGTAAGCATCAGCTTTGAGAGCAAAACGCCGAACACCGGTATCATAAAGCAGAAAATTGTAACCCTTGACACCGGGTTGTGTTTGAGCAAGACTCCCCACAACGAGTATGCAATCGCCGACAAAAATGCAAGATACGCTAAAACGCCGACCGATTTTGCGTCTGTTACGACAATATTTCCGCCGCACAGCTTGCCGACTATTACCATAAACAGTCCGCCAATCATAAATTGGTATCCGCTTATGACAACAGGGTCCTCATATTTGGAATATCGCTTTATAAGCACCGATGAGAACGCATACGCTATACTTGAAAACAGCACAAACGCATCGCCGAAAAAGTTTATGTTTAATTCCAGCCCGTCCAGATTAATAAGCACTATTCCCGCAAAGCCGATAATGCATGCAATAAGTTTTTTTAACGTGAATTTTTCCTGCCTGAACACAAGCGTCGCCACAAGCATCGAAAAAAACGCGTTGGAACCGCTGAGTATAGTGCCCTTAACGCCTGATGTATTTGCCAAACCTATATAAAAAAACACATATTGTATAACTGTCTGTACCGAGCTTATAATGGCAATCTTTGACCAGTTTTCCTTTTTGGGAACAAGAATTTTCCGCCTTGCTACGCTGTACAACGCTATAGTTATAAGACCTGCAAAGAAGAAACGTGTTCCGGCAAACAATATGGTTGATGCCACGTCTCTTGACGGCAACATAAGATTATACCCTATTTTAATGAACGGTGTGGCACTGCCCCATAACGCACAACAGAGCAATGCTCCCAACACTACCGTTATTTTTGAGCCAAAAAACTTTTTACTGTCCATTAAATCCTCCGTCAAATCATTTTACTGTTTCAGACAGCTATCAAGCCAACAACAATTCAACCAGCCTTAAGGCAAGCAACACAGCCTGTTCCCTTGTGAGCGTACCTTGCGGTGCAAAATTGTTATCGCCCACGCCATTCGTGATTCCGTTCAAGCATGCAAAGCATACAGCCGGTTTTGCCCATGATGAGATTTGTGCGTCATCGGCAAAAACTTCCGCAGCACTCCAGGCATTTCCTTCTGTTCGAGCCGATTCTTTAATATTATAGTATAACGGACCGTCCCCATGCGGAAGGCCGCCAATCTGATAATCTAAATCTTTAAACACACTGAACAAACGTGCTATCATTGTAGCCGCCTGTTCTCTTGTTAAAAATTCTTCAGGTGCAAATTCGGTTTCAGACACGCCTTGTATTATAGCCAAATTATACGCTTTCAGCACATATTCATCGCTGCAATCGGAAAACGGATTTGTTTCGGGAACAACAGCATCGGTTCCCGACAGCTTTTCCCATGCCATAACACAAACTGCCGCAAATTCCTCGCGTGTTATGTTCTGTGTCATATCCGCATTTTTTATCTTTTCAACTATTAATTTGAGTTCGTCTGCTTTTTTTAATTCTTCCAATGCCCAGGACGATGCTTTTAAGATGCCATTATCGGACAAATTGCGTATCGTTCCCAAGCCCGGCATTATAACATATTCGCTTATAGGAATATCCTCCGCAAAGGATGTACACACGCAAACGCCGAATATCAAAGTCGCCATCAATATTGCCAAAATCTTTTTCATTTTTTATACCTCCATAAAAAATAATTTTTAAACCACTAAATCCTCATAGGATAATTTTATCACTTTTTCCAGATCGGTTGGAGCAAGCTCAACCTGTGCTCCCACTTTGCCGGCACTGAAAAATATAGTATCAAAATTCCTTGCCGTGTTATGTACGGTTGTTTGAAAAAACTTTTTCATACCTATCGGTGAGCATCCGCCGTGAATATAACCTGTGAGCGGAAGAAGCTCTTTTGATTTGAGCATCTCAATCGACTTTTCGCCCACCGCTTTTGCCGCTTTTTTGAGATCAAGCTCCTCTGCAACAGGTATCATAAACACATAATTACGTTTGCTTTTACCCACGGTAACCAGCGTTTTAAAAACATGCTCCGGATTTTCGCCAAGTACAGCCGCTATACCAACTCCGTTTACGGCATCGTCATGCGAGTATTCATAGCCGTTATATTTAATTTTCTTTTGATCCAAAATACGCATTACGTTTGTCTTTTCCATATTAATTCGGTATGACCGCTCCAATCAGCTCTTTAACATCATTTATGCCTTTATCTTTAAGATACTTTTCTATTCCGTTTACAACTTTAACCGACATTTCCGGATCTTTAAACATACCGGTTCCGACAGCAACCGCAGTCGCCCCTGCAAGCATAAATTCAACAGCGTCTTCGCCTGTCATTATTCCGCCCATACCTATAAGCGGCACTTTAACGGCATTAGCCACCTGCCAAACCATGCGTACGGCAACAGGCTTAACCGCAGGACCGGAAAGTCCGCCAACGTTATTTGCAAGCACCGGACGCTTTGTGTGTATATCTATCTTCATACCCAGTATAGTGTTGATAAGCGATAACGCATCCGCTCCGCCGGCTTCTGCCGCCCGGGCAATCTCGGTTATATCGGTAACGTTTGGCGAAAGCTTTACAATAAGCGGCTTTTTACAATGTTTTTTAACCTCGCCCGTTATCTTGTTTACCGTTTCCGGCTGTGTACCGAACACTATACCGCCCGATTTCACGTTTGGGCAGGATATATTCATCTCTATCATGTCAATATCTGAATCGGATAATTTTTCAGCTATTGAGCAGTAATCCTCGATGGTGTTACCGGAGATATTCGCAATCAAAACTGTGTCAAGGTTTTTTATTGCAGGAAGTTCATCCTTTAAAAAATCCTCTATGCCGGGATTTTGCAGGCCTACGCTGTTTAAAATTCCGGCAGGCGTTTCCGCGATACGCGGCGGCTTATTGCCCTCTCTTGGTGCAAGCGTAAGACCCTTAAGCGTTATGCCGCCAAGCTTTGATATATCTATATATTGACTGAATTCCTTACCAAAGCCAAATGTGCCCGATGCCGTTATTACCGGATTTTTAAACTCCACTCCGGCTATATTAACTTTCATATCAACCACGGTTTTATCATTCCCTTCAATTACAGCAAGCATTAATCGTTCAAAGTTACTTCATCAGACCAGAAAACAGGCCCGTCGGCACACACTTTCTTATATTTCTTTGTGCCGGTGAATACAGTTTGACACGAACATACAAGGCACGCACCTATTCCGCATCCCATTCTTTGCTCAAGCGACAACTGACATTTCACTTTATACTTTTCAGCAAGCGTCTTAACAGCCCTTAACATAGGCGTAGGGCCGCATGCGTATATAATATCGCCTACTCCGTTTTCCAGACGGTTTATAAGCGGCTCGGTAACAAGCCCCTTTATGCCGCAGCTTCCGTCGTCGCTTACGATGCTTACGTCTTTAGACACGGCTTTAAATTCGTTTTCCATAACAAGTCTGTCTTTATTTCGGAAACCAAGAAAAACCTCGGCTTTTTTATCAAACTGCTTTGCAAGATTCAAAAGCGGAAATATGCCTATACCTCCGCCTACTATCATAGGCTGCTTATATTCGTCCGACACAGTAAAGCCGTTACCCAAAGGGCCTAAAACATCCAAAATGTCGCCTCTCTTTTTTGCGGCAAGACGGTTTGTTCCGTTACCCTTAACCTCGAATATAAAGCGTACTTTATTATCGTAAACGTCGCATATACTTATAGGCCGACGCAAAAAATTATTAATTTCATCGCCGCAGTCGATATGCAAAAACTGTCCGGGTTTTGCGTTTGACGCTATAAATTCGCTCTCAATAACAACGTCTGTTATATTTGCGGCAATTTCATCTATACTGTAAATTTTGCAAAGATTTTTTCCCATTGTATTATTTCCCCTTCTGACAGATGAGCGTTTTACAAAATGCTGTTGAGTTCGTTTTTCATCCTTATTGCTTCGTTTCTGGCGGCTTGTGCAAAATCCGTCTCCGCATAATTGCCTTTCTTATATGCACACATTATGCCTCTTGACGAGTTCACTATTGCTCCCAAGCCGTCTTTATTAAAGCAATTTTTAACATCCTTCGCACTTCCGCCCTGTGCACCGTAACCCGGAACCAAAAAGTATGTGTTCGGCATCAACTCTCTTAAAACCTTTGCCTGCTGTGGATATGTGGCTCCGACAACCGCACCTACGGCAGAATATCCATAATCGCCCACGGTGTCTGCTCCCCACTTTCTGACCAAAGCCCCTGCTTTTTGATATATTGTTTCGTCATTTATAATCAGGTCCTGCAAATCGCCGGAAGACGGATTGGACGTTTTCACAAGTACAAATATGCCTTTATCGTATTTTTTACAGTCGTCAATAAACGGCTTTATTCCGTCTGTGCCAAGGTAAGGATTTACTGTTACACAATCTACCGGCGACGCCGCATACATCTCATTTGAAACCATCGTTCTGCCAAGATATGCCGCAGAGTAGGCCGCCGCAGTTGAACCTATGTCGTTACGCTTAACGTCCAAAATAACGTATAACCCCTTTCCCTTGGCATATTTTATTGTCCTATCTAAAACTTCCATACCGTGTAAGCCGTACATTTCGTAAAATGCCGACTGCGGCTTTACTGCAGGCACAACATCGCACAAAGCGTCGATAAGTCCTTTATTAAATTCCCATATCGCCTCAGATGCACCCTTTAAGTTTTTGCCGTATATTTCAAAATTTTTATCCTGAATATATCCCGGAACATAGTCCAACACAGGGTCAAGACCTGCAACGGAGGGATTATTCATAGTAGTTATTTTTTTTATCATTAAATCTAACGACATAACGCTATCCCCTTTTCAAATTCTATTTAGACATTCGCCCCTGCTTTACAATTATCTTGCCGTTTACAATTGTATATTCAACTTTGCCGTACACTTCAAATCCGTTATACGGCGAATTTTTACTCTTTGATACAAATTTATCCACATCTATTGTATATTGATTTTCAGTATCAAAAATTACAATATCAGCAGCATCGCCCGCCTTTATTGTGCCTTTATTGATTTTTAAAATCCCCGAAGGATTAACACTCATCTTCTTTATTGCTTCGTTTATACTTATCTTTCCTGTTTTGACAAGATATGTTACCGTGAGTGGAAGCAGTGTTTCAAATCCCACAATACCGTTTGCCGCATACCCAAACTCGCAATTTTTTTCATCTACATGATGCGGTGCGTGGTCGGTTGCAATGGCATCTATAGTTCCGTCCGCAATACCGGCTATAACTGCGTCAACATCCTCTTGTTCACGAAGCGGCGGATTCATCTTGGCATTGGTGTTAAAACCGTCAACCGCTTTATCGGTAAGCGTGAAATAGTGCGGACACGTTTCACAGGTTACACGTACGCCCTGTGCCTTTGCATGACGCACCAACTCAACAGAACCTTTTGTGCTGACGTGTGCTATATGTACCGGTGTGTTTGTTGTCTGTGCAAGAATTATTTCACGTGATACCATAACTTCTTCAGCCGCACGCGTTATACCGCGAAGACCAAGATATGTGGACATATTACCTTCGTTCATATATCCGTCATCCACCAACGACATTTCCTCGCAATGTGATATAACAGGCAAATCAAACATAGCAGCATATTCCATTGCATGACGCATAAGCACGGCACTTTGCACAGGCTTGCCGTCGTCCGACACCGCTACAGCACCTGCTTTTTTAAGCTCTCCCATTTCGGAAAGTTCCTGTCCATTCAAGCCTTTTGAAATTGCACCTATAGGATACACATTAACATTGCCTGCTTTTTGTGCCTGAGCCAATATAAAGCCCACAACAGCGGCGTTATCCGTTACGGGGTTTGTGTTAGGCATACATGCAACCGAAGTTATTCCGCCCATTGCGGCACTCTGAGTGCCGGTTTCAATGGTTTCTTTATACTCAAATCCCGGCTCGCGAAGATGACAGTGCATATCAACCAAACCCGGAGCAACAATTTTGCCCTTTGCATTTATAACTTCCGCATCATTTGCGGTTATATTTTCGCTTACCTTTTCAATTATACCGTCCGATATTAATATGTCGGCAATTTTATCTATGTTATTTGCCGGGTCTATAACCCTGCCTTCTTTAATCAATATTTTCATCAGATAACTCCTCCCTGCGACAGCCAATACATTATAGCCATCCTTATTGCAACGCCGTTAGTAACCTGTTCATCTATAACCGATTGCTTTCCGTCTATAACCGACGACGTAAGCTCATAGCCCCTGTTAACAGGACCCGGATGCATAAGCAATGCATCTTTTTTGGCAAGCTTCAGACAATCGTCATCTATGCCGAAGAAGTTGCAATATTCGCGTATGGTAGGAAACAACCCTCTCTTTTGACGCTCAAGCTGCAATCTTAAACCCATAACAACATCCGCATCCGCTACTGCTTCGCCTACAGAGCCGCACTTTGTTGCCCCAAGGCTTTCTATACCGTATGGCATCAGAGTTGACGGGCCTGCGACGTAAACCTTTGCACCGAGTTTTGTCAGTCCGTAGATATTGCTTCTGGCAACACGGCTGTGTGCAACATCGCCGATTATTGCAACCTTAAAGCCCGATACATCTCCTCTTTTCTCTATCATGGTATATAAATCCAACAGTGCCTGTGTGGGGTGTTCGTTCATACCGTCGCCTGCGTTTATTACCGATGCTTTTACGTGCGGAGCTATAAGATGCGGTGCTCCGCTCATGTTGGTTCGCATAATCAATATGTCGGTAGCCATTGCATCTATTGTGCGGGCGGTGTCTATAACCGTTTCTCCTTTTTGTATACTTGAACCCGACGCCGATATGTTAGCCGCATTTGCTCCCATATATTTTGCGGCAAGCTCAAACGACAAACGTGTTCGCGTGCTGTTTTCGTAAAACAATGATACAACCGTTTTACCCTGCAAATGATTTGTCTTTTTAAAATCCTGCCCAAGTACGGCTTTCATTTCCTTTGCAGTGTTGATTATGTGTATAATCTCTTCTTTTGATAAATCTTTTAGTCCCAATAAATCTTTCCTTTGTTTTAACATAACATCCACCAATTCTATATTTTTAGGGCTTTTTTTCTAAAATGGCCGTATAAATTTTATTTTTCGCCATATTTTCACGAATATAATTATACATTATTTTTATCGTATTGTCTATAGCAAAGACTGTTTTATTTTTTTGATTTATAAAAAACCTTTCACACTTCGGTTATAAAACAGTGCTGTCAAGACGAAACATCCGCAAAAAAAGGCAGTATATCCCAATTTGTTGAGATATACTGCCGCAGCACATTGCAAAACGATATTATATTTGATTAGGTCTTGTCAAAGTAAATACCCAAAGAGATATTTATATTCCCCCATAACTATCTTTCATGCCCACGGATTTTTAGACTTCGGCTCTCTGATGCCAACCATCAAAAACTGCTCCCAAAGATACCACTTGCCATCGCCCGCTTTACGCAGCACCACCTGACGCGGTGAATCGGCACCTCCCGAACGGATATTCAATTTTGCGTATCCCTCGTTCTGATAAGAGTACGGATCCGACTCAACCGTCAGCGTATATGGTTTGGACGGTTGGTAGTCGTTTTCCGGAGTTGCACCGTCAAAATACGAAAATGCAATGTAGTAGTGGTCGTCTGCAAATCTATCTTTCAAAAACGACAATTCGATGTTGGTAAGAGGCTTAGGTCCTTTTAAAAAGTTCAACATTTCAATGCCTATAGAAGGCTCTGCTCCGTAAGCACACAAAGCACAAACGGTAAGAGCCGCCGTCTTGAACGGAGTATCCATAGCCGCCTCCGGCAGTGCCTGCAATTGCTCCACACTTTCCGGAAGTTCCTGAATAACTATTGTTTCCTTTGTGTTCCCTGTAAATGACGCCACCTTATCAGCGGCATTTCCGATTGTGCCCTTAAGTTTGTCAAAAATGCTCATAATAAAACCTCCTTAAAATTTTTTATTAATCTTTTTTTGTAAATGTTATACGTGTTGATCCTGCATCCAACACTACCAACCATGCTTGTAAAGTGCCGTTTATGTAGCTCAGTCTGCTGAAAGGACCAAAATCATATACCGACGAGTCATTGTTTGCCAGCAGATACTCACCGGAAGAGTTTCTTGACTGCAAAACGTGTATTTTGATTTTCTTATTGTTAAATATCATAACGTCTTTTTTGATAGTGAAACCAAAACAACCGTCTTCGCTTACCCATTCGCCTTGAACATCTTTAAGAATGTTGTCATTTATGTCATAATTTCCGTAGCGTGAGTTTTCTGTTTTTTCCAATACAGTTTTGCTTTCGCCCGTAATAGGAAAAATCTCAATTATTTCCATTTTCCCATCGATTAATTTAATGCTTTGTATCTGTGAATAATCACTGTCGGAATTTTTGTATCTTTTCCCCCGCTTTTTGAGGACAAGCTCGACAAATCCGTCATGATCATCAATTTTAAAGGTGGTTTCACAAACAGGCGAATTCCTCCACAAAATTGCAATCTTGTTTTTTGCTATTTCTACTCTTGTTCCGATAACACCTTTTTCTTCCCATGCACCGTTTAGTTCTTTCTCAAACATATTCATTCAAAATCACCCTTTAATGTTTTGTGGTTAACTCACATTCAATTTGGAAAAATCCGTTTCCGATCTGATAGGGCAACAGCTTATCACCTGTTACCGTCAATTCTTGCATATCCGAAAAAACAAATTTCAGCTGTTTTTTGTAAAGATGTTTAAACCCGCTGTCAGGCAGTTGTTCCCATGCGAAAATTCCACATTCATTTATCGTCTTTTTTATTCCGGAAACGGTGTTAACGTCTACCTTGATTTCATTGTTATATACGTTGCCGGAAGTATAACGTGCACTTTTTTGGATTGTCCCCGTTCCGTCAGACTCTATCGTCAGCGTGGATTTGGAAAAACCATCTTTCATGCGGTCTTCGTAAAAGTGTATACTCTTTAGCATAGAAACATCCGGCAGTTCCTCTTGTTCACCATTCATTGCATCAATAAAGATTTTTGCAGTTTTGCATCCGGCTTCAAAAGATATAACCGGCGTCTGATTATCACAAACGCTTATTCTTTCACCGCCTTTGTAACGAATGTCGATCCTGCCGCCAAAATTCTTCGGAAGACCGTGTGTTTCCGAGTGAAAGCCGTTTTCCTTTGCAAGCTTACATTCACGCACAAGCTTCACAAGAGATGCAAAAATGTCATTCTTTTTAACAAACGCCCACGACCTTGTTGTTGTATTCTGATTGAATTTGCTTTTTTCCAGGAACAGAAAAGCTCCCCTGCCGGCAGGCACGGCAAATGCGTGAATCGATGAGAAATCATCAAAACAACTCTCATCTTTGTCAGAATCGATATAATCTGTATTAAGCTCAGATGAAACGTCAAAAAATATCATATCTTCCGAAAGGATTTCTTTCGGAGCTGTTGTATCCTGTACGGCATCGGTTCCTCCGCACATTCCCGGCTCTGTCTTTTTGATGACAACTATGCCATCTTGCCCGTCTTTATGAGATGCTTTTTTTAACAATTCAGTTCATCTCCCTCACACCAAAAAACGTCTGTGTTAAGACCCGACCAAAACATACAAAAATGCGTTGTGCAATTTATACTTAAATTATATCAGAACGATGTATAAAGGTCAATATTTTACATAAATTTAAAAAAACGCCGCTTAAAAGAATAAACTTCCGAACGGCGTTTTTTGAATTATCGTTTTGTTTTTAATAAACTCATTGTGAAATGTGTTTGTCGCTATGACACATATCTGACATGGCACAGCTTGAGCAACCGCACCCACAGCTGCTTTTGCCTTGTTTGTTTTGTCTGTACATATTGAAGATAATAAGAGCAACAACAGCTACCAATATAACAGAAATAACAACAGTTGCAACCATCTATCACACCTCACACATTTAAATATTTTTCTGTTTTAATGTCTTGTCAGGTCTTACAAGCATGTAGATAAAAGCTATAACCAAAATCAAAGCCACAACACTACCTACAGTAAATCCGTTGCCTGTTACAAGCATACCTATCTGGTAAATACAAAGCGATACCACATACGCAAATACACATTGATAACCTATAGCAAACCATGTCCATTTTGCATTGTTCATTTCACGCTTTATAGCACCAATTGCCGCAAAGCACGGTGCACACAAAAGGTTGAACACAAGGAACGAATATGCACTGAGCGCTGTGTAGCTTGCTGCAAGATTAGACCATATCTCTGCACCGTCCTCTGCCACTTCACCGGCAAAGTGATACAAAATTCCGAACGTACCAACAACATTTTCTTTTGCTATAAGGCCTGTGATAGCTGCAACTGCCGCTTTCCAATCGCCCCAGCCGAGCGGTGTAAAGAGAGGTGCCAGTATTCCGCCGAACTTTGCAAGAAGAGAATTGTCCATATCCTCAACCATACCAAAGCCATCCTCAAAACCGAAGCCCTGCAAAAACCATACAAGAATTGTTGCCAACAGGATAATTGTTCCGGCTTTTTTGATAAACGACCAGCCGCGTTCCCACATGCTACGCAGGATATTTCCCACTGTCGGCATATGATATGCCGGAAGCTCCATGACAAACGGTGCCGGATCGCCGGAAAACATCTTTGTCTTTTTCAGAATTATACCTGACGTGATTATTGCTGCAATACCTACGAAATACGTACTTGGTGCAACCCACCATGCACCGCCGAACAATGCACCCGCTATCAACGCTATGATAGGCAGTTTTGCTCCGCACGGAATAAATGTCGTTGTCATTATAGTCATTCTGCGATCCCGTTCGTTTTCAATCGTCCTTGATGCCATAATACCCGGCACTCCGCAACCTGTTCCTATAAGGATAGGTATAAACGATTTGCCCGAAAGTCCGAATCTTCTGAAAATTCTGTCCATAATAAACGCAATACGCGCCATATATCCGCACGCCTCAAGAAAGGCAAGGAATATAAACAGAACCAACATCTGCGGCACAAATCCCAAAACTGCACCGACACCTGCCACAATACCGTCTATTATCAAAGAATTAAGCCATTCGGCAGTGCCAAGCTTTTCAAGCAACGCCTCAATAAGCACAGGTATTCCCGGAACCCATATTCCATAGTCGGCAGGATCAGGCTCTTCAGCGTCTTCAACATCTTCAGCATCTTCAGCATCTTCAACATCCTGAACTTCTTCAGCATCAATACCCTCTTCGGATGCTTTTTCTATAAGTTCGTCTATTTTTTCCTGATTAAGTTCGTAATCCTCCATGGCTTCTTCATACGCCGATGTACCTATTCCAAACAAATGCCAACCGTCGCCGAACACTCCGTCATTTGCCCAATCGGTTGCCCAAGTACCTACCGTTGTAACGGATACATAATATACAATGAACATTACAACAGCAAAGATAGGTAACGCAAGAAAACGGTTTGTAACAACCTTATCTATCTTATCCGAAACGCTTAACTTTTGTTTATTCTTTTTCTTGTAACAACCGCTTATGATTGATGAAATATAGTTGTAACGCTCGTTTGTGATTATGCTTTCTGCATCATCGTCCATCTCTTTTTCGGCATTGTCTATTATTTCGGATACATCAGGTGCCGACTTCATAGCCGAAGCTATTTTATCATCGCGTTCGAACAGTTTGATAGCGTAAAAGCGTTTTTCGTTTCCTCCAATGTCGGAAAGCTTATTTTCAATTTCATCAAGATACTTTTCTACTTTATCATCAAACTTATGCACCGATGCAAACGGCTTTTTGTTTCTTGCTGCAGCAACTGCCCTTTCCGAAACTTCCTTTATTCCCGTTCCTTTAAGCGCGGAAATTGATACAACCTCACAGCCTAATGCCTGACCAAGCTTCTTAAAGTCGATTGAATCTCCGTTTTTGTTAACTACATCCATCATGTTAACCGCCATTACAACAGGTATGCCAAGCTCGGTTAACTGCGTTGTAAGATACAGATTACGCTCAAGGTTTGAACCGTCAACGATATTCAAAATCACGTCCGGTCGCTCGTTTATAAGGTAGTTTCTTGCCACAACTTCTTCCAACGTGTAAGGAGAAAGAGAATATATACCCGGCAAATCTATAATAGCTACATCTTTACTGCCCTTTAGTTTTCCCTCTTTCTTTTCCACCGTAACTCCGGGCCAGTTTCCAACAAACTGATTCGATCCCGTCAAAGCATTAAATAATGTTGTTTTACCGGAGTTCGGATTTCCGGCAAGTGCAATTTTAATCATTTCAATACTCCCCCTTGTTTAAATTAGTTAGAGTAAACTAATCTAAATGTCAAAAAAATTTTTATTCAACAATAATCATTTCCGCGTCTGCTTTTCTTAAAGACAACTCGTATCCGCGTACGGTTACCTCCAACGGGTCTCCCAAAGGTGCAACTTTTCGCACATATATTTCTTCGCCTTTTGTAATGCCCATATCCATTATACGTCGCTTCACCGCACCTTCCCCGTTAAGCTTTACAACTTTTACGGTTTCGCCTATTTTCACATCACGCATTGTTCTCATGTTTAACAACTCCCCCTTATACTATAATACGGTTTGCCATACTCTTGTCAATCGCAACACGTGTGTCTTTGATATTGACAATAAGATTTCCGGCAATTTCCGATATTACTACCACTTCACTGCCTTCAACAAAACCCAGATTTTCCAGAAAACGACGGGTATTGTCATTGCCGTTTATTTTTACAACTTTCTTCATTTCCCCTGTGTTAATCATTGATAAAGGCATTGTAACCCTCCTATCCGGATTAGTGATCCCTAACTTTCCACGATCAGTTTATCATAACTAACTTGAAATGTCAACATCATATTTCATAATAATTGCATTTTGTTAGTTTTGCTTAACTAATATTAAAAACACAACCGTTTTTCAGTGAATTTTTATATATTTTTTCAGCAAAAAGCACCCATCAAAGTATATTAATGGGTGCTTGGGTTCATTATTCAATAGGAGTGCCGTCCGCATGGAAAACAGGTAAAGGTGCAAGATATGTTATATCTTTACGGCCTATGGCATCGCCTTCGGCAAGAACAGCCATTCTGCCAACTATATTCCCGCCTATTTGATTTATCAGCGTTTCCAAAGCCGCCAACGATTCACCGGTTGAAATAACATCGTCCACAATCAAAATGCGTTTGCCCCGTATAGCATCGGCATCCTGTCCGCCAAGACAGAGCGTTTGCGTTTTTGCTGTAGTTATGGAATTAACTTCTGTTGTAATTATTCCGTTCATATACAGCTTAGGTCCCTTGCGGGCAACTATATAATCGTTTTTACCTTCTTGGCGTGCCATTTCATAAAGCAACGGTATGCCTTTCGACTCCGCCGTTATGATAACATCATGCTCCGGTGCAAGTGCAAGCAGATCCCTGGCACAATTGATTGTCATTTCCACATCACCGAACATTATAAAAGCGGCAATGTAAAAATCCTCCGACACTTTGCAAAGCGGCAGCTTTCGCGTTAGCCCCGCCACATTCAATGTATAACTTCTTTCCACCTGAAATTACCTCCCATACAGAATAAAACCCGACCTGTAGTTTGCGGCCGGACATCTTTGAAAACATACCGTTTTCACAAACAACACCGAACCCCGACAAAAACATCGGGATCCGGCATGTCTGAATGACTGATGATGAATCAATCTTAGATAACAAGAGTTACAATATACACTGCAAAAAGTGCAAATGAAACCCACATAATTGCACTGATGTCTTTAATTTTGCCTGTGCAAACCTTGAGGATAACCCAAGATACGATACCGAACATAATACCTGTTGCTATAGAATATGCAAACGGCATCATAACAACCGCAAGGAATCCGCCGATAACGTCTGCGATATCGCCTTCAAATTCCATGTTTTTGATAGCACTAAGCATCAAAATACCAACATAAAGCATAGCCGGTGTTGTTGCAAAGCTTGGGATAGCCAGGAATACAGGTGCAAATATGATTGCTATTATAAACATAATACCTGTTGTTAAAGATGTGAGACCTGTCTTACCGCCTGCAGCAACGCCTGCAGTTGATTCTACATAGCTTGTAACAGTTGATGTGCCAAGGCACGCACCAACTACAGTACCGACAGCGTCAGCCATGAGTGCACCGCCTGCTCTAGGCAATGTACCGTCTTCTTTTGCAAGACCGGCTTTCTGAGTAACACCGATGAGTGTACCTACTGTGTCAAAAATATCTGTATAAAGGAATGTGAAAACAATAATAGCAAAAGCAGCAAAATCCTTTACGATAAATCCAAAATCGAAATTAAACAATGCCGGTGCGGCAAAATTGCTTTTTATTGAATCCCACGACAATGAAGGGATAAGTGAATTAGCAAACAGTTCAGCACCGCAAGCATTGCCTATCAGCTGAACAATTATTCCTATTATCCATGTTGCAATAATACCTATTAGAATACCGCCCGGAACTTTTTTATGCTGAAGTACGCCTATAAGTAAAAGTCCGACAACAGAAAGAATAACCGGAGCAGAGCCTATATCACCGAGTGCCACTGTGGTAGCCTCGCTGGAAACAATAACACCGGAATTGAGCAAAGCTATAATTGTGATAAACAAGCCGATACCTGCTGTTATACCGAATTTCAAATTCTTAGGAATTTTATTAACCAGTGCTTCTCTGAATTTAAACAACGAAAGCACAATAAATATAATACCTTCAATAAACACAGCGGTAAGAGCAACTTTGTAAGAATAACCCATTGCACCGCATACTGTGAATGCAAAGAATGCATTAAGACCCATACCTGAAGCAAGAGCTACCGGATAGTTTGCAAAAAACGCCATACAAATGGTTGCTATTGCGGCAGATATTGCCGTAGCCATAAATATTGCTGCCGGAGTTGCCCCTTCAATTCCGCCCAGATATGCCGGGTTAACAGCCAATATATAAGCCATTGCAAGAAAAGTTGTGATTCCGGCAAGAATTTCGGTTCTTACACTGGTGCCGTTTTCTTTAAGTTTGAAAAGTTTGTCCATTGTTATTCCCCCTTAAAAATTTTACATACGTAACCCGTATACACCAATATTTTATACTTAATTTTCCATAATTTCAAGATATTTTCACATATTTTTTTAATCATTTTGAATAAAAATGCATCTATATATTCAGTTCTTATCACAATATCGTTGATTTACTCCGTCATCAACATCATTATCAGCACGGAAAAATTATTTAAAACAGTTGCAAATTGCCGGAAAATATAGTATAATTCGCTTCATGTATTACTTTTTTTAGGGTGAAAACAGTGAAAAACAAACTATCTTTCAAGCAGGGATTAAAAGACGCTCTGCCGATTTGTTTAGGCTATCTTTCGGTGGCTATTGCATTCGGGGTGCTCGCCGTGCAAAAACAAATTCCGCTTTGGGCACCTCCGGTTATTTCGATGACAAATCTGTCCGGCACAGGTCAATTTGCTGCGTTGGACTTACTGGAATCGTTAGCTTCATACATTGAAACAGCCTGTGCGATACTTATAATAAACGCAAGATATTTTCTTATGTCGGTGTCGCTTTCGCAAAGGCTGCCCGATGATATAAAACCGTGGCAAAGATATATTGTCGCGTTCGGCAACACAGACGAGGTCTTTGCTGTGGCTATGGGGCAAAAACTGCCGCTCACATTTAAATATTTGGTCGGGATGATTTTTTGTGCGTGGATAGGATGGGTAAGCGGTACCGTTATAGGCACATTTGCCGGAAGCATAGTTCCGGATGCATTGTCATCCGCATTCGGCATATCGCTCTATGCAATGTTTCTGGCAATCATCATACCGGCATCCAAAGACAGCAAACCGGTTACATATACGGTCATTATAGCTGCCGCAACAAGCTGTGTGTTCTTTTTTACACCATACCTTAACAAACTCAGCAGCGGTTGGGTGATTATAATATGCGGAATTTTATCATCTGCACTTATGGCGTTAAAACATCCTATCGCGGAGGTGCAGGATGAACAGTAAATATCTGATAATATCTATGATAATCATGGCAGGCGTTACTTACCTTCCTCGTGTTTTGCCGCTTGCTTTGATACGTACAAAAATAAAAAACCGGTTTATATGTTCATTCCTGACTTATATGCCGTACGGAGTGCTTTCCGCAATGATATTCCCCGCTATATTCAAATCCACATCCACTCCGGTATCGGCAATTTCGGGTACTGCCGTTGCATTTTTACTCGCCTACAAAAACAAAGGGCTTATGACAGTGGCACTGTCTGCCGTAGTTACGGTATTAATTACCGAATGGCTGTTGGGACTGAATTTATTCTGCTGAATATAAAATTCAAAGCAAAAAAATCTCTTGATTTATGGCTGAAAAGCCGTTTATCAAGAGATTTTTATTTTTATGAAAAGATTAAATAACGGTGTAATATTACTTTTTCCAAAGACTGTGGAGATTGCAGTAAGCGTAAACTGCCTCAACCTCATCGCCGTCGCAAATCATGAAACATGCCTTCGGCTCGCTTCCGGGTTTAAGAGCTTTTCTCTGATTGCCCTGTTTGGTTTGTAAAGATATCCACTCTATGTAATGTTCTTCTGTCATAGGGTGAGCAACTTCGCCTACGGTAACAGTAACCTTATTGCCCGACACCTCAAAAACAGGGATATGCTTTTCTGCCGCAGCATCGGTAGTACCGGGAATAATCTCAACCATATTATCACCGCAGCATGAAACTTTAACTCCGGACGATTTAACAATAGCAATGATGTTGCCGCAATGAGTACAACGATAAAACTTCATTTCCATAATTTTTACCTCCATAATATTAATTTATTAAGAGTCAAGTTTATTTTGCCGACTCAAAATCAATAATTCTTGCACAATTCCTCTGCAAGTGCTTCTATCTGTTCCGAACTTTCCTGATTCAAAACCGACATAATTTTTACTGTTTTTTCTGTGTATTCAAGATTTTTGCAAGCTTCAAGCATTGACTTCATTGTTTTTGTTGCCATAGGTGCCCATGAACCGTTTTCAATAAACGCAACAGTTTTGTTTTTATAGCCTTTCTCCGTCAAATGATTGATAAACTCTTTCATAAACGGAAAAACGTCGGCGTTGTATGTAGTTGTTGCCAAAACAATTTTACTAAAGCGAAAAGCATCTTCAACAGCTTCTGCCATGTCGCATCTTGCAAGATCGTTCACAGCCACTTTAGGACAGCCCTTTGCACTAAGCTTTTCAGCAAGCAGCTCGACTGCATTTTTCGTATTCCCGTAAACCGATGTGTACGCAATAACTACACCCTCTGTTTCCGAACCGTAGCTTGACCAAGTGTTGTAAAGATCAATATAGTATTTGAGATTTTCTGTGAGCATAGGTCCGTGGAGCGGACATATCTTTTCAACATCAAGCCCCGACACCTTTTTAAGAAGCGACTGAACCTGCACGCCGTACTTCCCCACAATACCGAAATAGTACCTTCTTGCCTCACAAGCCCAGTCTTCATCAGCATCAAGTGCACCGAATTTACCGAATGCATCTGCCGAGAAAAGAATTTTGTCATGTGAATCATAAGTAACTATAACCTCCGGCCAATGTACCATAGGTGCGGTAATAAAGGTGAGTGTGTGCGTGCCGAGAGATAGTGTATCGTTCTCTCCTACCACGATTCTTCTGTTTTCAAAATCGTCAGAGAAAAAGTTTTTCATCATTGTAAAAGACTTTGCAGACGACACGATTACAGCGTCCGGATATGTATTCATAAAATTTACGATATTTGCCGAATGATCCGGCTCCATGTGCTGAACGATAAGATAGTCAGGTTTTTTATCTCCGAGAGCTGATGAAATATTACTAAGCCATTCCCCGGAAAAATTTTTATCAACAGTGTCCATAACCGCAATTTTATCATCAATGATTGCATATGAGTTATACGCCATACCGTTAGGTACATCATACTGTCCTTCAAACAGGTCTATCTTGTGATCATTTACGCCGATGTAGATTATATCATTTGTAATATTCATGGGTTTCGTCTCCTAAAACATGTTATTATATCCTTGCTATAATTATAAGCTAACGGGATTAACTTGTCAATGTTTGTTTGCCGCAAACGACGCAATGATACTTTAAACCGCATAAGCATATAAGCGTAAAAAAAGGTTGCCTCACCGTTAGTGAAACAACCTCTTTATTAAATTATTATTCAGCTGTTAAAACATCATGACAATGTTTGCAAATTGTTTCATAACCTGCAATAGTTCCGACAGTTTCGCTGTATGACCAGCATCTTTCGCATTTTTCACCGCTTGCCTGTTCAACTTTAACCTTAACTATATCTCCGGCAAAAGCTGACTCGTCGGCAGACTCTGTCTTTTTAACTTCCGCCGCAGATGAAATGAATATTTCAGGCAGGTCTGCCGATATTGAGCTTAAGAATTCATAGTCGCTGTTCTTTGCATAGACAGTTATCTTTGAAGCAAGAGACTGACCGATAACCTTTGCACTTCTTGCCTCCTCCAATGCTTTCAGCACGTCCGCTCTGATGTCGATTATTTTATTCCATTTTTCCTCTAACGACGGATTTTCATATTTTGCGTCATACACAGGCATATCCGCAAACATAACGCTTGTTTTGTCATGGCTGTCAAGATGAGGCATGAACTGCCACAATTCCTCAGCTGTGAACGAAAGAACAGGTGTTATTATTCTTACCAATGCATCAAGCACATTGTACATTGCACTCTGTGCACTGCGTCTTAACAAGCCGTCCGCTTTTTGGGTATAAAGTCTTGATTTTAATATGTCAAGATAGAAGTTACTCATATCCACAACGCAGAAATTATGCACCGCATGATAAAGCTGATGGAACTCGAAGGTATCGTATGCTGTGATTGACTTTTTAATAAGCGAATTCAATTTCATCATTGCCCACTTATCAAGCTCGGTCATGTCTTCGTACGCTACCATATCCTTGTTCGGGTCAAAGTCATAGATGTTGCTTAAAATGTATCTTGCGGTATTTCTTATTTTTCTGTAGCCTTCGGAAAGCTGTTTTAAAGCATCGTCAGACATTTTCATATCTGTTTTAAAGTCTGCTGAAATAACCCACAAACGCAATATGTCCGCTCCGTATTTCTTTATTACGTCAAGCGGCATAACTCCGTTACCCTTAGACTTACTCATCTTTCTGCCTTCGCCGTCTGTTATCATACCGTGAGTTATAACCATTGAATACGGTGCCTGTCCCGTTGTTGCAACGCTCGTCAGAAGCGACGACTGGAACCAGCCTCTGTATTGGTCGTTACCTTCCAGATACAATGTAGGCGGCCAGCTTAAATCAGGATGCGTTTGACAAACTGCCACATGGCTTGAACCGGAATCGAACCAAACGTCCATAATGTCTTTCTCTTTGGTGAAATGTGTGCATCCGCATTCACATTTAAAGCCTTCCGGCAATATTTCGTCCGCTTCCATTTCCCACCATGAGTCAGGACCTTTTGTCTTAAACAGTTCAACAACTGCATTTATTGTTTCGTCGTTTATTATGTCCTTGCCGCAATCAGCACAGTAGAATATAGGAATAGGAACGCCCCATGTTCTCTGACGTGATATACACCAATCACTTCTGTCACGAACCATGGATGTTATTCTGTCTTCACCCCATTGCGGTATCCATTTAACTTTTTTGATTTGCTCGCACGCTTCGTCTTTAAACGAATCAATTGATGCAAACCACTGTTCTGTCGCTCTGAAAACTATAGGCTTACCGCATCTCCAACAGTGCGGGTATTGATGTATGATTTCCTCAACTGCCAACAAACTGCCCGTTTCTTTCAATTTTTCTATTATTACAGCATTGGATTTTTCGTAATACAGTCCTGCAAATTCTCCCGCAAGGTCATTCAGATAGCCTTTGGAATCAACCGGTACTATTATAGGTAGTTGCGGATATTTACGGCATACAACATAGTCCTCCGCACCGTGTCCCGGTGCAGTGTGCACACAGCCGGTACCTGCCTCAAGAGTTACATGGTCGCCCACTATAACAAGCGACTCTCTGTCAGCAAGGAAAGGATGTGCACAAACCATATATTCAAGCTCTTCGCCCTTTATCTTTTTAACAACCTCGTAACTGTCTATAGATGCGGCTTTGCAAACAGAGTCAACCAGTTCTGAGGCAAGAACGTATATCTCGCCGTTTGACACTTTAATAAGCGAATACTCAAAATCCGGATTAACGCTTATTGCAACGTTGCCCGGCAGCGTCCATGTTGTAGTTGTCCAAATAACAAAATACACGTTGTCAAGACCGGCAAATTTACCTTTGTCATCTTTAACGGCAAATTTAACATATATTGAATTTGTTTTGTCTTCGCTGTATTCAATTTCAGCTTCTGCCAAAGCGGTCTCACAGTCCGTACACCAATAAACAGGCTTCAGGCCTTTATAAATCAGACCTTTTTTTGCCATAGTGCCGAAAACTTCTATCTGCTTTGCAACAAACTCGTTTTTAAGTGTAAGATAAGGATTGTCCCAATCGCCCAAGACGCCAAGACGTCTGAACTGTTCTTTTTGTTTGTCAACATATTTATATGCAAACTCACGGCAAGCCTGTCTGAATTTAACAGGTCCTGCCTCATGACGGTTTATTCCCAATTTTTGTATCGCCTGACGTTCAATAGGCAGTCCGTGTGTGTCCCAGCCCGGAACGTAAGGAGAATAAAAGCCGGACATATTTTTATATTTTATGATAATATCCTTTAATATTTTATTCATAGCATGGCCGGTGTGTATATCTCCGTTGGCGTATGGAGGGCCGTCATGCAAAATAAATTTTTCTTTACCTGCGTTTTTTTTGTTCAGTTTATGATAAACATCGCCATCTTCCCACAGCTTTTGTATCTGCGGTTCGCGTTCCGGTAAATTCGCACGCATGGGAAAGTCCGTTTTTGGCAAGTTTACTGATTTTGAAAAGTCTGTCGACAAATTCATCAATCCTTTCGTCATATATTGATTATATTATTTATTATTAAACATGATTATTTTTCGTCAAGCATTTGCATTTGTGCCTGACAAATAGTTTTAACCTGAATTTTATAATTTTCAACTTCCTGCTTTAATCTTGCATATTCCGTTTCAAGGGCAGATATTCTCTCATTTGCCTGAGCAACAATTTTTTCGGCTTTCATATTGGCTTCGGATATGATTATGTCGGCTTTTTCGGTTGCGTTTTTCTTTAACTCATCCGCGGTGGACTGTGCAACAATAATTGCATTACGCATAGAATCCTCTATTCCTTTATAATGCTCCACAGCTTCAGACAATGTGCTTATTTTGTCTTTAGCGGCAATATTTTCCTTATACGTTGTTTCGTATTCTTCAAGCAACATATCCATAAAATTATCCACTTCTTCAATGCTGTAGCCTCTGAACTTAACATCAAAAGTTTGATTTTTAATATCTAACGGCGTTAACACAACTATCCATCCCCTCTTAAAAATATCTATACCAATTGCTTTACGCAAATATGCGTTCTGCCTTTTTTTGACAAAGACCCGATTTCAACAACTCTTATCCTACCAAAACCTTTGACAGAAATCAAGTCATCTTTTGATAAAACATACGATATATTATCACATATTTTAAAATTTACCCTTACATTTTCGTTTTTTATAATGTTGCTGACCGCATTTCTTGAGCTTTTCATCACACCGGCAAGCACAGCGTCCAATCTGAGCGATGCAACGGTGAACTCGTGCAGTTTGTAGCTTTCCGTATTCAGCACAGGCACATCGGTCAATTCCGTTTTAACGCTTACGTTGCCTACTTTTTTAAGATTATCTTTTATAAATTCACATATATCGCTGCAACACATTATATACGCAGTGTGATCCGATACTATTATATCGCCCGTTTTCTCACGCTTTATACCCAATCCCAGCACGCTGCCCAGATAATCACGATGCGTTAAAGCTTTAGTGTAGTTATTTGTTACCTTTAAAACAGCGACAGCTTTTTTAAGCTCTTCCGGATCAAAATAATCGGGCGATGCAATAAACACCCTTCTTTCAGCGTCGTCATATCCGCCCCACAGCATCGTTTGAATTTGTGCGTCCGGATTTATGCTATACACCGCCTCTTGTTCTGCCGGATTCAAAAACGAACTTGATTTTATCACGCACTGCTTTGACGAGATATTGCATATATCCTCAAGACGTGAAACGGTAAATTTTATATCTTCCGGTTCTTTATTCATACATTTTCTCCTGCGGCTAAAATAAATATCAACAAAAAAACAAGCAGAGAGGCTCTTTCAACCGCTCTGCTCGTGTGCAAGTCATATTTACAAATATTGATCAATCAATATTAAAATGTGTATCCTTTACTGATACTGAAATCAGACTTAACCTGTCCAAGCACGTCAACATTAGACGGTACTGCAATAAACACACCGCCCGATACTCTTTGAATATTTCCGTTGACACCACAGATAGTACCTGAAACGAAGTCAATTATACGTCTTGCAACGTCGGCTTCCAAAGAACCAACATCTATAATAACCGATTTTCTTGCCTTAAGCTCCTCTGCAATTTCTTTAGCGGAATCGAAGCTTGAAGGCTTCATAATGACAATCTTGTTTCCGTTATTTTGCGGAAAACTTACTATTTTATTCTTTTTGCCGAACGAATGCTTGCTTACAGGCTCAGAAATTTCCTCTTCTTCGAACTCTTCGCTGTCCAGTATTTCATCGTCAAACTCTTCGTCCTCATAACTTACCCAATTTTTTACAGATTGTAACAATCCCATACTATTGACCTCCCAACCAAATTAAACGGTTAATTTTTATACTGTCTTTCCCCAAAGACAGCTGTGCCTATACGAACCATTGTAGCTCCCGATTCTATGGCCTGAACGTAATCGTCGCTCATTCCCATAGACAAATGCTTTATGCTAACATTATTATACTTTTTGTCTTTTATGTCAATATATTTGGCGAATATGTTACAAAAATGTAATATATTGTCATTTGGATTTGCCTGTTTTGGGGGAATTGTCATCAATCCGCTCACTAAAATATTGTTTAAACCGTCGCACTGTTCAAGTATACCTTCAACCTCGTCCGGCTTCATGCCGAATTTGCTTTCCTCGCCGGACACATTGACCTGCAGCAAAACCGGCATTACTTTATTTATTCTCTGAGCGTGTTTATTGATTTCTTTTAACAGGGATAAAGAGTCAACAGAATGAATAAGCTCCACTTTGTCTATTATATATTTAATTTTATTGCTTTGCAAATGACCTATCATATGCCATGCCGGCTTTGTTTTGAGCATGTCATATTTTTGCGTTATTTCCTGAACACGGTTTTCTCCGGCAATTTTTATTCCGGCATTTACCATTTCATCTATAGCATCGGGGGTTTGCGTTTTAGTGGCTCCTATAACGGTTATGTCCGACAATTTTCTGCCGGATCTTATTGCGGCTTTTTCCACTTGTTCCAAAACAAATTCCACATTATCCCTTATGCTCATAATTAAACCTTCCTTCCGGCTGTTATTGCAGCAGTTTTCCGGACGTGATGTTTTTACCCGACACTATAACTTTATCATATTCCATCAGTGCCTTTGCGTCGTTATTAACCTGCTTAACTATGGTAAACTTATCGTTGTAATACAATATTTCGCAAGGACGGAATGTTGCCACGCCCTGCTTGTCCACAAAAACGCCTTTTTTGTCATTCTGAACGCGTATAGCTGAGGTGGATACCTTAAGTCCTGAAATTTGTTTTAAAATTATACTTGCCGCAAACGCTCTTCTTTCGTATATACCTTCTACGTTATGAGTTGCCGACACAAGCAATACACATTTAGCGTTTTCATCCGGTTCGCTTATGTATTCAACCGTTGCAGAAACAGGCGAGCCTTCGGCATCGTCTATTCTGAGCTTCACGGAGGAACCCTCTTTTATACCTTCCGTTTCTTTCTGCTTTACTGTGCATGCAATATACCATTTACCGCTGTTTATTATTTTACAAAACGCATCGCCTGCGTTTACAGTATCCGTCGGCAAAGTATTTTGTGTTTTTGCCTCGGATACGATTTTATCCATATCGGCGGTTGTCATACTTTTTACGCCGTCCACCGTCAAAAAGTCCTCAAAGCCGTCTATATACATCGAAAAAATGCCCGATTGTTTGGAATATATATCGGTTTTCCCGGCGGATATGCTGTTTTCGAGTGTGTCTCTTTGTTTACGCAAAGCCGCAAGCTCGTTCGCTATATTCTGCGTCGAGGCATCGGCATCGCCAAACGTTCTGTTAAGCTGCTCTTTCTGCCGCCACACATCTGAAACATCGCCTGAATATACTGCATTTATTACGGCTTGTGCCGTTTGATTTGCAGCCATCATTTTGTCGGAGGTGTCTTTTATATATACATTTGATTTAAGTGCGGTTTTTGAAAGCTCCGATATTTGTTTCTCCAATTTTGCAATTTCGTTTTTGGTCTGCATAGGTATTTCGTTTTTATATATTGACGCTATCTTGCTGTTTTTTGCCACCTTTTCACCCGTCATTACAGACGATTCCACAGTTATCCCGTGAGGTGCCTTATACACATCTTCATCAAACACCGCTACTCCCGAAACAGATATTGCGTCTTCATATGTTGTATAGTACGCAATTTCAGTTGTTACAGGGTCTACCAAAAACTTCGCCGAATAATATATTCCGGCAACAAGTGCGACACATATAATTGCAAAAATAATCTTTTTCATAAAACAGTCTTCTTTCGGTTTAAACTATATGCAAGCACAATTTAAGCATGATTATCGTTTGTTGTGTTCTTGAAGTTCCTCTGCTGTCATAAAATATTCAAAATCATCGGT
>CAJOGA010000011.1 GCA_905233855.1 uncultured Clostridia bacterium | reverse complement strand
TTTCTTTGATAACATTCAGTGCATTTGCGGACGATAGTTATCGGGAAGTAGGAACTGTACAGTCATTTATTGATTGCTTGTCTCAGGACGGCGATGTAAACATCAAAATTGTGTCTCAAATTATCCACACCTGTACCGCGAAAAAAGCCGGCGAATATTGGATAACCTTAGGCAAAGGGAAAAAGACGATAGACTTAAACGGCTTTTCGGTTGAACTTAATGCCGAAACAAACGGCGGACTTCTGAAAACGACCATGTTAAGAATACCAACGGGTGCAGAGCTTGTGATAAACGATTCAAGCGGAGATAATTCGGGCAAGCTTTTCTGCTATGGCATGATTGAGCATCCGGAAGAATATGGAATTTATTATCAGAACGCCGAAGTTAAATACAGAAACGTTGCAGAAGTCAGTGGCGGAATTCTCACTGTTAATGGCGGTACACTGGAAGCAGGTCGTTCCAAGGAAATATGGATATATAACGGCTGTGATGTTCTTGACTGGAAGGTGCAGCTTCAGAAAACTTTGGAGTTCGGTGCCTTGGGCAAGGCTATCGGCACAAGATTTGACGGATACGCATATCAGCAGATAAACGGTGATTGCATCACATTGAAAGACGGCACTGTAACGATATATGACGGTATATTTTTAGGCCGTGGATACAGCCGGCTTGAAGCACATTTTAACAGTATGGCAAACTTCGAGCTGGAAGGCGAAAAGTCTGCCGTAATCAGAGCGGAAAAAGGAACGCTCAATATTTTAGGCGGCGAATTTCATGGCAAAGGAAACGCAGATGTATTCGCACTCAGCAAAAATGCGTTTAACGGCGGTGATATCGAAGGAACAATTCGTGCAGGTACCTTCCAAACACAGTATTTGAAGATAGTGAATGTTCCGAGTCTAAATTCATCAATAAACATTGCCGATCACCCTATGATAATAGGTAAGTCAAAAAGTTTGACAACAGATGCTATGCATGCCCAGCACTATTTAGCACACGTCGGTAATATCAATTTGCCTGTCGATGCACTTGATCCACAAAGGAATACGGTTGAAATTGACGGCAAAGTTTTGCCATCAAGCGAATGGTCGCCCAAGACACTTAAAAACACAAGCTCGGACAAAGGTGGAATTACGCTTGTGCTGACGCATCATACAACAAACTCTGACCGTCGTGCATATGTAAGCGGTGCAAAAGCAAAACAAATAAGCTCCGCAGCCATCCTCGGTACTATGGCACAGGGGATTGAGTTGAATGACGGTATTCTGAAACTCAGTGCTGACAATGTCAGAAAAATGGATGTTGAATGGTATCATAACGGCAGTCTTGCAGGAGATGAAACCTTTGTTGTAGCAGGCGATTATCAGGCAAAGGCAACATTGATCGCGGCATCGGGATATGAGTTTTCAAAGGACGCAAGCTTTGCGATCATTGGAAGCACGCCGCAAAAGGTTGAAATATCCGAAAACGGAAGACGCGCATATGTATGGTCAAAGGTTTACAGCTTTGATTGCAATCACTCATATAACGAGGACGAATACCTGCATTTTGATACCGATAAACATTTTCTCAAGTGCTCTGTCTGTGATAAAATAATTTCTGAAGAAGAGCATTACTTCGGCGACGGCGAAAAGAACGAAGACGTCATTACATATAAATGCAGAAGGTGCGACTACGCATATGAAGAGCTTGACGACGGCAAAATCAAGATAACTTATTTCAACATCGCACTTCCCGAACCCGAAACAGGGAAAACGCCCGATTACAGCGGTGTTGTCGGTAATGACGGCGTAAGCTTTGCCGACGGCGGCGACGAATACACCAAAAACGGTATTCGCTGGGGTAAATATGCAAACGATTTCGGTATCGGTGAAAACGACCTTTTCGCAAGCGGACTAAGATACCGTGTAACCATTTTCTTAAAAGCCAACGAGGGCTATGCTTTCCATAAAAACTATAAGGGTGAATATGATACGGCAGTTTTTGTCAACGGAGAAGAAGCTAAATATGAAGTTGACGGAGACCTTATGAAGGTAACATATGAAGTAAATGCACCTGAGGTAGTTGTTTCTTCGGTTGACATGATGGGAATCGATTACCCGGAAATCGGAAACACGCCGGACTGCACGCCTGAGTCGGCAATACCGTATTATTACGGTGCTAAAAAAGATTCAGGTGCTATCACATGGTATGAAGACGGCAAATATATGGATAAGACCGATACCTTCAAAGCGGGAAAAACGTATTCTGTAGAGATGTACGTCGATGCTGTCCGTGTCGGCTGGGACGATGTTGTTACCTTTTCAGATGCACCTGTTGCGTCTCTGGACGGTTTTTCGATTGATGCGGAAAACGTGAAACGCTTAAATAACACTACGGTTTTAATGTCATACACCTTCCCGATACTTGAAGAGGAAAAGGAGCTTGAGAAAGAGCCGGAAACAGAAAAAGAGCCAAAAGAAGATACTGAATCCAATCAACAAAAAGCAGGGGAGAACAATAATTCAGAGGTTGTCAACCCTGAAACGGGAAAAAATACTTTTACAGATGTCAAAAAAGAAGCTTACTATTACGAACCTGTTATGTGGGCGGTTGAAAACGGCATCGCATCCGGAACAAGTGCAAACACCTTCTCGCCTGATGCAAACTGTACAAGAGCACAGGTCGTAACCTTCCTTTGGAGAATGGTGGCAAGTCCGGAGCCTGCGGCAATCGATAATCCGTTTGTAGATGTAAAAGCGGACAGCTATTATTATAAGCCGGTTATGTGGGCAGTCGGAAGCAAAATTACGGGCGGCACGAGTGCTACAACTTTCAGCCCCGATGATACTTGCACAAGAGCACAGGTTGTAACCTTCCTTTGGAGAACTGCCGGACAGCCTAAGCCAAAAGGCAGTGTCAATCCGTTTACAGATGTTAAAGCAGACAGTTATTATTACGATGCTGTACTTTGGGCAGTCGAAAATCAAATTACGGGCGGAACAAGTGCTGCCACTTTCAGTCCGGACACAAACTGTACAAGGGGGCAGGTTGTAACATTCCTGTATCGCTTCATTAACAGGTAATAAAATTCCGGTAGGGCTGTTTAAGAAAAGAATTAAATGATAAGTGGAAACGTAGCCATTGCTAAAAACGATAAAAATCGCATTTATCAAAGTTTTAAGCCATAACAAAAATCCGAACCCCATACCAATCGGTATAAGGTTCGGATTTTTACTGTATGGTAGCGGTAGACGGATTTGAACCATCGACACTGCGGGTATGAACCGCATGCTCTAGCCAACTGAGCTATACCGCCATATAGTTGTGTTTCAAACACAGGTGATATTTTAACTCATGTTTGCTGATTTGTCAATACTTTTTTGCTAATATATTTATCATAAATTAAAAAAACAGTAATTTTTTGATGAAAACCGATGCAAAAATAATTTAATATTGAATTTTTTCTGCAGTTGCGGTAAACTTATGACAGGCTGAATAACCGTTATGTTTTATATGCACATAACGTTACGGGTGAAATTCAATGAAATATTTATTGATAGGTGTAAATGCAAAATACAGTCATTCCAATCTTGCAATACGCAGTCTGCTTCGTAATTGTAAAAGCAAAGATGTTGATATTGCGGAATATACCATAAACGACCATAAGGAAAATGTTGTTGCGGATATATTTGAAAAAGGTGCAGATGTGCTGTGTTTTTCCTGCTACATATGGAATATTGAATATGTGAAAGATATAGTATCGGTGATAAGAACGGTAATGCCCGATGGCATAATCATAGCCGGAGGGCCGGAGGTAAGCTATGATGCACGCGAATTTCTTTCACAAAATACTGCGTTTGACGCCGTTATGCGTGGCGAGGGTGAACGTGTTTTTGCTCAAATAGTGCAAAATAACGCATGCTTTAACGACATAGCAAATGTTGTTTATAAATCCGCGGGTGTCATAATTGAAAACCGGACAGACAACAGCCTTTCGGATTTTAACGAGTTGATTTTTCCTTACACAAAAGACGATGTTCAGGGTTTGAAAAACAAGATAGTGTATTACGAAAGCTCACGCGGCTGCCCGTATAATTGCAGTTATTGTTTGTCATCTACCATAAAGGGCGTACGTTTCAGAGACATTGCAACTGTAAAAAAGGAGCTTGATTTTTTTATTGACAATAATGTAGAGCTTGTCAAATTTGTGGACAGGACATTTAACGCCGACAAGCGTCGTGCATTGGAAATATGGAAATATGCATCGGAAAGAGCGGTAAACACAAGATTTCATTTTGAAATTGCGGCGGATATATTGACCGACGAAATGTTTGACTTTTTAAAAACCGTGCCGGAAGGCCTTTTTCAGTTTGAGATAGGCATACAGTCTGTCAATCCGGACACGCTGGCTGCTGTGGACAGATACAATAATCTTGACGATATACTCAAAAACGTCAAACGGCTTGTTGATATGGGGAATATTCACATACATACAGATCTTATTGCCGGGTTGCCGTATGAGGATTTGGCAAGCTTTAAACATTCGTTTAACCGTGTGTACGAATTGAGATCGCATATGCTGCAGCTGGGTTTTTTGAAGCTGCTGAAAGGCTCGAAAATACGTGCCGAGGAGGCTGAACACGGTTATAAGTATCATAACAAAGCGACGTATGAGGTTTTGGAAAATAAGTATATTTCGTATAAAGACATACTTCTGCTCAAAGGTATAGAGTCGATGACGGAAAGCTTTTATAATTCAGGTGCGTTTAAAAGGTCGCTGGAAATTGCTGTGGGTGCATTTGAAAGTCCGTTTGACTTTTTCGAGCAGTTGTGGTACTTTTATAAATTGAACGGTTATAATAAACGTCCGGTTTCCAAACGAGAGCTTTATTATGTCTTGTATGACTTTTGTAAAAACAACAACGTATCTGAAAAGGTGTATGATAATATAAAATTTGATTTTATAAAAAACAACCGCGGTGCTGTGTTCTTAAAAGACGGTTTAGCATCGGCAGACAAGGAATTTTTGAAATGGCGGCACAGTTTTTTAACAGAGGAAAACATAGAAAAATATATGCCTCAGTATGCGGGCTGGCATGCTCAGGACATATTGAAGCATATACATTTTGAAAGGTTTAAAAGCGGCGTTTGTGAAAATGACGGTGAGTGTGTGGTTATATTTGATTATTTACACAGTAAAGAAATAATATTGCATGTTCAGACCGGATAAAGTATGGTAAAATAACAGACGGAGGAAAATTTATGCAGGGTTTTGGCACAATAATAAGCAGTATAGTATATTTGGCAATTATAATAGGTATAGGGTTTGTATCCTTTAAAACGGGATATATGACGCAGGACGCAAAGGCAACGTTATCAAAAGTGGTTGTCAGGATAACGCTTCCGCTGTTGGTTATCAGCACTCTTACAAAGCTGACGATAACTCCGGAGCTTATGAAAAATGCAATTTTTATCGTTATAACGTCATTTGTATGCATAAGTGTTTTGTATATCATAGGTGTGTTGATAGGTAAGCTGTTCAAACTGGAGAAAGCGACGGCTGTGGTTCATTCGATAATGATGGCGTTTGGTAATGTGGTGTTTTTGGGTTATCCGCTTATACAGGCGTTGTACGGCGAAACGGGACTTTTTTATGCGGCATGTTACGCATTCGTAAACGATGCTTTGGTTTGGACGTTTGCTGTGTATCAGCTTGCAAAATACGGCAACAATTCGGTTGATAAGCTTCCGTGGCAAAAGTGTATATCGCCGCCTACAGTGTCGTTTGCAATAGCTATAGTGATGATGATATTCGGATTAAAGGTTACGGGCGTACTTGCACGAGTGTTTGACTCCGTCGGCTCAATGACAACGCCTATTTCCATGCTGTTTATAGGTGCGACGCTTGCGAGTGTCGATTTAAAAAGCATATTAAAAAGATTGGCAATAATGCCGGCGTTTTTAATTAAAATGTTGGTTGTGCCTGCATTGCTTACGATGATTCTGGTACATATACCGGTCGATCCGGTAGCAAAATGCGTTGTGGCTTTCCAGATTGCAATGCCTTCGCAAACCATCATGGCAATTATTTCTCAGGAATACAAAGCGGATACAACATACGCCGCCGCAGTTATCTTTACAACAACGTTGCTCAGTATGGCAACATTACCGCTTATGTACATGATAATAAATTATTTTTGTGCTTGATGGGAATTGCTTGCAAAATATTACGATAAGTGTTAAAATAATTATCGGTAGAAGTATAAAACCATTCAAGGAGGGACTGTCTTGTCAGGTAAAAAATCAAAGGACGGCAAAAAAGCAAAAAAGAGTATTATAAAAAGACTTTTTAAGATTTGTCTTGTTTTGGTTTTGGTTGCGTGTATTTTGGGATTGTGCGTTGTGGGCGGTATTGCCTTTGATGTCATGAACGATCAGGAAACGCTGAACATATTGACATCAACAAATTTAAGCATGTCGTCTACCATATATTATACCGACAACGGTAACGAAAAAGTCTTTGATAAGATATATACAAACGAAAACCGTGAATGGGTTGACATAGAAGATATGTCGCCGTATATGAAGCAAGCGTTTATTTCTATAGAGGACGAACGCTTTGAAAAGCATCACGGAGTTGATATAAAAAGAACGGCAGGAGCGGTGTTTTACTGGATTAAAGGATTTTTCACCGGTCAAAAAAGCTATGGCGGAAGCACAATAACCCAACAGCTGGTGAAAAATATCACCAATCAAAAAGACAGAAGCCCGATACGAAAAATAACCGAAATGATAAGGGCAATGTATCTGGAAACAAAGTATACAAAAAATCAGATAATAGAGATGTATATGAACACCATATATCTGGCAAATAATTGCTACGGTGTTCAGGCTGCCGCAAATTTGTATTTTGATAAAGACGTTAAGGATTTAACCCTTGCACAGTGTGCATCAATTGCCGGAATAACTCAGCTGCCCGGCAGATTTGACCCGTTTGTAAATCCTGATAAGAATAAAGAAAAGCAGGAAATTGTGCTGGGTAAAATGTATGAACTCGGCAAGATAACACAGGACGAATACGATGCCGCAATGGCGGAAAAACTTGATTTTAAAGTAGAGAATAAAACCAATCAGCAGGGTAAGATTCAGTCGTATTATGTCGATCAGATAATAAATGAAACAATAAACGACCTTATAGAGAAAAAAGGCTATACGGAATCGTTTGCAAAACAGCTTGTGTTCTACGGTGGTTTGAAAATATACGCATGCGTTGATCCGACCGTGCAAAAGAATATGGAAACGGTGTTCTATAACACATCAAACTTTCCGAAAGTGTCCGGCAGCGATTCGCCGCAGTCTGCGATGGTGGTTTTAGACCCGTCAAACGGACAGGTTAAAGGCATGATAGGCGGGCTTGGTCAAAAAACAGCCAACCGTGGCTTGAACAGAGCCACTCAGATGCTGCGTCAGCCCGGTTCTTCAATTAAGCCTATAGGCGTATATGCTCCGGCAATAGAAAACAAAACGGTAACGCCGAACACTATCATCATTGATGAGCCGGTTACCTTTGGAAAATGGTCGCCAAAAAACTCATATTCAGGCTTTAAGGGCAATATAACCGTTTCAAAGGCTGTTGAAATATCCGCAAACATACCTGCGGTAAAAGTTTTACAGTCATCCGGAATAGAATATTCATACAATTTTTTAACAAATAAGCTGGGAATAACGTCTTTGGTGTCAAACGACAAAAACCTGAGCTCATTGGCTTTGGGCGGTCTGACATACGGCGTGTCTCCGTTGGAAATGGCTGCGGCATACGCTACGTTTGCAAACGGTGGCTTGTACTATGAGCCTATAATATATACAAAAATTAAAGATTTTAACGGTAATGTGCTGTTGGAAAACAAGTCTCAGCCTAAGGTTGCTATGAGCGAAAAAACTGCGTTGCTTGTGTCAAACATGCTCTATAACGTTGTTAACGGAGCAAACGGAACAGGTAAGTCCGCAAGATTGTCAAACATGCCTACCTACGGAAAAACAGGTACTACAGACGATGACAAAGACAGATGGTTTGTTGGATACACCCCGTATTATGTGGGTGCTGTCTGGTACGGATTTGATAAGCCTAAATCGATTAAGTCGGTAGGTGTCAGCTATAATCCTTCGTCAAAGGCTTTTAATCTGGTTATGGAAAAAATCCACAGCGGATTGCAATACAAAAAATTGGATACGTTGGACGGTTATGTTGAACGTGCAATATGCCCGGACAGCGGATTGCTTGCATCGCATTATTGCTGGCTTGCATACCCTGAAGGCGGCATATACAACGATATGTTTAAGGAAAGCAACGTGCCGACGAAATATTGTAACGTCCATACAGAAAAAAACACTCAAGAGCCTAAAGACCTTTCAAACGATTCAATAGAGGCTGAAGGTGAGACGGATATCACCGTGCCTGATGTAACTCCGGGGCCGGATATTGTATTGCCTGCAGATGATGATAACAAAACTGCAACGCCTACGCCAAGCGGTGTAATACAAATACCGGACAATACAGGTTCGGCAACTTCAGCACCGGTACACACCGCAACGCCTGTACCTGTACAAACGCCTAAGCCTACGGTTGAAGTTATTGTGCTTGAATAAATCAGTGTGGGGTGATTTATGTGAAGATAGCGGTGATAGGGGCACAGGGACATTATTGTAATATCATTGAGGCAATAAAACACAACAACAGAATTTCGGTAGATGCCGTAGCACCGGGTACCGTGGACGAGAATATTGTACCGGTGGCTATGGATTTTGCAAAGGTTGGCGTGAATGTGCGTCTGTTTGACGATTATCTTACCATGTTAGACGAAATTCAGCCGGACATTGTGGCTGTGAATAGCTATTTTTACATTAACTCACAAATAACAACCGATTTGTTAAGACGTAAAATAAACGTGTTTTGCGAAAAACCTCTTGCCACGGATTTAAATAAATTAAGTAATTTGTACCATGAGTATCTTAAATCGGGCGTGCATTTGACGGCGATGCATTTAATGCGTGATATGCCGTGGTTTGCCGCGGCACACAAAGCGGTGCGTCAGGGCCGCATAGGCGACATTTCGGTTATAAACATCCAAAAATCATATATACTTGGTCAACGGGACGCTTTTTTCACAAGCAGATTTACCTACGGCGGCACGATACCGTGGGTTGGCTCGCACGCCGTAGATCTTGCGTATTGGTTTACGGGGGAGCGTTTTAAAAGCGTTACCGCACTGCATACAAAAAAGCACAACAACTCACACGGCGATTTGGAAAATGCGGCTTTGTGTCAGTTCGTGACAGAAAAAGGCGTATTGGTATCTGTCAGTTTAGATTATATGCGGCCGCAAACCGCACCGTCGCACGGAGACGACAGAATACGCATTGCCGGAACAAAAGGCGTTGTGGAGGTTATTGACGAAAATGCGTATATAATAAACGATGAAGCGGAGGGCGTGCAAAAGCTTGACAATATTGACGGAGGAAACATGTTTGAAAGCTTTATGAACGAGGTTAAGGGCTTCGGAAGATGCCCGCTGACCGCGGAAGACGCTTTTTACATAACACGGATTTGTCTTTATGCAAGAGAGTCTGCCGACACAGGGAAAACAATTACCTTTTGAAATATAAAAACAATAGGGCTGCAACAAAATGATTTTATAAATCGTCTTGTTGCAGCCTTTTTTATTTTTTGCATATAATGCTTCTTTTTAACAAAAAATACTGTATATAATGCCTACTGAACAAATGCTTTTTCGGGTTCGTGACATTGATTGACCTCCTGTTTGTACCATCTGTCGGGAAACGACAGATGGTACAAAGTGCAAGGCTTTTTCACAAATATGTTCAAAAACCTTGCACCAAAACAATTCAAAAACGCTCGAATGTCGCTCTGCGACAGCGTTTTTGAATTGTTCAGCAGGCTTTATATAACTTTTATGGAAAAAAGGAGAAGTAATAATGCGTAATATAAGAACAGATTTGGCGTTGGAAGCTTGTGAAATGTATGCCGAGCAGTCAAATAAAAACGATGGTATAAACGGTGTGGAGGTTGAGGAAAACAAAGACGGCAGCATAACAATAACCCATGTTAAAATAACAAATGAAGACGGTGAAAAAGCTTTGGGTAAAAAATGCGGCAATTATATAACCATAGAATCGCCGGACATGAAGGACGGAACTGAAAACTATGAACGTGCCTGTGAAATTGTGGCTGAACAAATACGAAAAATATCCGCCATAAACGACGAGTCGCTGATATTGGTGGCGGGTCTGGGCAATCATAATATAACCCCCGATGCACTGGGTCCGAAGGTTGTTGAAAAGCTCGCGGTAACGCGTCATATATTCAAATACATGAAAGAATACACGTCTTGCGGTTTGCGGCAGGTGTGTGCCGTTGCACCGGGTGTGCTTGGTACTACGGGAATAGAAACAGTGGAAATCATTAAGGGTATTGTTGAAAAAGTAAAGCCCACGCTTGTAATCGTGATAGATGCTCTGGCATCACGCAAGGCGGACAGAATAAGCAATACCATACAAATTGCGGATACCGGCATAAGTCCGGGAGCGGGGATAGGCAACAAACGAAGCGGTATCAATAAAGAAACGCTCGGCGTTGACGTTATAGCTATAGGCGTGCCGACGGTGGTTGATGCCGCAACCATTGCCGGCGATGCCATAGACCTGCTTATAAATGATTTTAAAAAGGAGATAGATGCAAATTCTCATTTAAGCAGCATAATATCGGATTTTGAAAATAATGACAGACACATGCTGATACAAAATGCACTTTCGGAAAATATGGGTAATCTTGTGGTAACTCCAAAAGAGATGGATAATATAATCGATAAGGTGTCGTCGATAGTTGCCGGAGGGATAAACATGGCAGTTCATAAGGATTTAACGCTTGAAGATATAGACGGGTTTCTGGGTTAAGCGGCTTGATGTTGAAAATTTTAATTTTTAAGACGTTTTGTGAGTTTTGTTTAAAATCTTAACAAAAAACGTATATTTATAGGAAAAATATCACTTGAAAAAAGTCAGTTTTTGGTATAGAATATTAGGCGGTTAAATATGCAAAATTTTTACTGAAAGGTGTGTTATATATGTTAAATAAAAAAACAGTGGAAGATATCGAAGTTAAAGGCAAGAAAGTGCTTGTAAGATGCGACTTTAACGTGCCTTTGGACGAAAACAGAAACATCACGGACGAAAACCGTATAATCGGTGCTCTGCCTACAATCAAATACCTTGTCGATAACGGAGCAAAGGTTATTCTTTGTTCACACATGGGTAAACCTAAGGGCGAACCGAAGCCTGAATTTTCTCTTGACGTTGTTGCAAAGAGACTTTCCGAAAAATTGGGCAAAGAAGTTGTGTTTGCCGCTGACCCTGAAGTTGTAGGCCCTAACGCAAAAGCTGCGGTTGAAAAAATGAATAACGGCGATATTGTGCTTTTGGAAAACACGCGTTACAGAGCAGAAGAAACAAAAAATGTTGAGACCTTCTCGAAAGAACTTGCTTCGCTGGCAGACATATTTGTAAACGACGCGTTCGGAACAGCTCACAGAGCACATTGTTCAACAGTGGGTGTGTCCAATTATCTTGATACATCGGTATGCGGCTATCTTGTTGAAAAAGAAATTGCATTTTTGGGCAATGCCGTAAATAATCCTGTAAGACCTTTCGTTGCTATCTTGGGCGGTTCAAAAGTATCTTCAAAAATATCGGTTATAAATAATCTTCTTGAAAAGGTTGACACTCTTATCATAGGCGGCGGTATGGCTTATACATTCTTTAAAGCTATGGGCTATAACACGGGAACATCTCTCTTGGAAGAAGATTATGTTGATTACGCAAAAGAAATGATTGAAAAAGCGAAGGCAAAAGGCGTTAAGCTTTTGTTGCCTGTAGATACCGTTGTTGCAAAGGAATTTTCGAATGATGCGGATCACAAAACAGTTTCCAGCGACTCAATTGAGGACGGCTATATGGGTCTTGACATCGGTGCAAAAACAATAGAACTCTTTAAAGATGCACTCAAAGACGCAAAAACAGTAGTTTGGAACGGACCTATGGGTGTATTTGAAATGTCTAACTACGCAATCGGCACAAACGCAATCGCTGCCGCACTTGCTGATATAGACGCTGTTACAATCATTGGCGGCGGCGACAGTGTCGCAGCTGTAAATCAGGCAGGCCTTGGCGATAAAATGTCGCACATTTCAACCGGCGGCGGTGCTTCTTTGGAATATCTTGAAGGTAAAGAGCTTCCGGGCATAGCTTGTCTCAACGACAAATAAGAATTAATTCTATAATTGAAAGGACATAACTCAAATGAGAAAAACAGTCATAGCAGGAAACTGGAAAATGAATAAAACACCGGCAGAGGCAGAGACTTTTATTGCTGAACTTGCAACAAAAGTTAAAAACCCTGCTTGTGAAGTTGTTATATGTGCTCCGTTTGTTGATTTGGATGCAGTTGTTAAAGCTGCAAAAGGTTCGGTTATTAAAGTTGGTGCAGAAAACATGCATTTTGAAGATAAAGGCGCTTTCACAGGTGAAGTGAGTGCCGATATGCTTGTAAGCATGGGTGTTGAATACGTTATAATCGGACACAGCGAAAGACGCGAATATTTTGCTGAAAGCGATTGCACCGTTAACAAAAAGGCAATAAAAGCCCTTGAAAAGGGTTTGAAACCTATTATCTGTGTTGGCGAAACTTTGTCGCAGAGGGAATCGGGCATAACAAATGAATTTGTTGCAATGCAAACAAAGCTTGCATTAAAGAACATAAGCAAATCTGATGCCGCAAAAGTTACAATAGCTTATGAACCTATCTGGGCTATAGGTACGGGCGTAACGGCAACTGTTGAACAGGCTGAAGAAGTTTGCGGCGTTATTCGTGCAACCTTATCGCAAATATATGACGATGCAACAGCTCAGAGTATAACAATTCAATACGGCGGAAGCATGAATGCAAAAAATGCTGATGACTTGTTGAAAATGGAAAATATAGATGGCGGACTTATCGGCGGAGCAAGCCTCGTTGTCGATGATTTTTGCACTATAATAAATTACTGCGGATAAGCAGTACCACACAAAGGGTTGAGCAATCTGTTCAACCCTTTGAATTAGCATTTTAAAGGAGAGTTTTTCTATTATGAACAGACCTGTTACACTGATAATAATGGATGGTTTTGGAATAAATGAAGCGGTTGAAGGCAATGCTGTAAAAGCCGCAAACACACCTAATCTTGACAAGTATTTTAAAACATATCCAAACACTTTGATTGGTGCAAGCGGTATGGACGTTGGTTTGCCGGACGGACAGATGGGTAACTCCGAAGTGGGGCACACCAATATAGGAGCGGGAAGAGTAGTGTATCAGGAACTTACCCGTATAACAAAGGCTATAAAAGACGGGGACTTTTTCGCAAATGATGCATTGAAAAAAGCTGTAGAAAATTGCAAGAAGAATGATAAGGCCTTGCACCTTTGCGGACTTGTATCGAGCGGCGGCGTACATAGCCATAACTCGCATTTGTACGGGCTTTTGCTTCTTGCAAAGAACGAAGGACTTAAAAAGGTGTATGTTCACTGCTTTATGGACGGACGCGATGTATCGCCTACATCGGGCATTGAATTTATAAAGGAACTGGAAGAAAAAATAAAAGTAACCGGCGTCGGCAAAATTGCCACAATATCCGGCAGATACTATGCTATGGACCGCGACACTCAGTGGGAAAGAGTACACAAAGCGTATGATGCGATGGTTAATGCAAAGGGCGATCAATTCAAAACAGGCGTGCAGTGTATGGAAACATCGTATAAAAACGATGTAACCGACGAATTTGTAGTTCCTTCCGTTATAGACGGCGGTGCAAAAATAATGCCGGACGACAGTGTTGTATGCTTCAATTTCAGACCCGACCGTTCGCGTGAAATAACAAGAGCATTTGTAGACCCTGATTTTGAAGGCTTTGTGAGGGAGTATTTTCCTGTTAAGTATGTGTGCATGACTCAGTACGACAAAACAATGCCTAACGTAGACGTTGCATTCAAACCTCAGACTCTTGAAAACACCTTTGGTCAGTATATAAGCAATAAGGGGCTTAAACAGCTTCGTATTGCCGAAACAACAAAGTACGCACACGTTACATTCTTCTTTAACGGCGGTATCGAAAAAGAATATAAGGATGAGGACAGAGCACTGATACCTACACCGGATGTTGCAACCTTTGACCTTCAGCCTGAAATGAGCGCATACCCTGTAACCGAAGAGGTTTTAAAACGTATAGAGTCAGACAAATACGATTGCATAATAATGAACTATGCCAACTGCGATATGGTTGGACACACAGGCGTGTTTGACGCTGCTGTTAAGGCGGTTGAAACAGTTGATGAATGTGTGGGCAGGGTAGTGGACGCTGTTCTTAAAAAAGGCGGCATACTTTGTATAACAGCCGACCACGGCAACGCAGACCAGATGATAGATCCTATAACTAAGGAAATATTTACGGCACACACCACAAATCCGGTACCGTTTATTGTTGTAGGTAAAGATGTTAAGTTAAGAACAGGCGGAAAGCTTGCGGATATTGCACCTACAATGCTTGATTTGATGAATATGGAAAAACCTGCTGAAATGGACGGAGAAAGTTTAATACTAAAGTAAAAATATATTAAAGGGGGAATAATTGTGGCAAATCATAATCAACAGCAGACAAACCCGGTAGGACGATTGGGCATAATCGGAATGAGAGGTTGCGAAGCAATAACCGACAAAATAGACTCATTCTTGGTAGAGTGGAAGAGAGACTATTTTCCGGAAGATGACGAACAGCCAACATTTAAAATTGATGCAGTATGCCCGCGTTTCGGAACAGGCGAAGGCAAAGGAATGATAAGACAGTCAATCAGAGGCTACGATTTATACATAATTGCAGATATGTTTAACTATGGAGTAACATATGAAATGTACGGCAAAACCGTGCCTATGAGTCCGGACGACCATTATCAGGATTTAAAACGTATAATATCGGCAACCTGCGGTAAGGCAAGACGTATAAATGTCATCATGCCTATGCTGTATGAAGGACGTCAGCATCGCCGTTCGGGCAGAGAGTCGCTCGACTGTTCGCTGGCATTGCAGGAACTTGTGGCAATGGGCGTTGACAATATCATTACATTTGACGCACACGATGCAAGAGTACATAACGCAATACCGCTTACCGGATTTGAAAATTTCCAGCCGGTGTATCAGATGATAAAAGCGCTTGTAAACGGACATTACACAAAACATCTGGACGCAGAACATACAATGATAATATCGCCGGATGAAGGCGGCTTGAGCAGAGGTATATACTATTCATCTGTGCTCGGAATAGATTTGGGTATGTTCTATAAGAGAAGAGACTATACCGTTATAGTAAAGGGAAGAAACCCGATAGTATCCCATGAGTTTTTGGGTGCTAACGTTGAAGGAAAAGACGTTATAGTGGTGGATGATATGATATCCTCCGGAGATTCTGTGCTTGATGTGTGCAAACAGCTCAAGAAATTGGGTGCAAACAAAATATTTGTGTTTGCTTGCTTCGGACTGTTTTGCGAAGGCTTGGAAAGAATAGATAAAGCGTATGCCGACGGGGTTTTCAATAAAATTTTCACAACGAATCTTATATATCAGACAGAAGAATTAAAGCAAAGAAAATGGTATGAAAGCGTTGAGATGTCTAAATATATAGCGTATATAATAAGCACGCTTAATTGCGACAGATCTATAAGTGCTCTTGTTGATCCTGTTAACAGAATAAAGAGCTTTTTGGAAAAACACGGTATACAGTAAACGATTTGTATTTTGAAATAGGAGCAGAAATATGACCGGTATCACAGATGCATTGGTGACATTTTTGCATCAATGGCTGTCTAAGGAAATGATTGTATTTATTGTGTCGCTTTTGCCGCTGGTAGAACTGAGAGGCAGTATACCGGTTGCGGCGTTGCTTGACGTACAATGGCAGTGGGGTTATATTATTTCCTGCATAGGAAATATAATCCCCACACCATTCATACTTCTGTTTATACGTCCTGCTTTTACATATTTGAAAAAGACAAAGTTGTTTGCAAACTTAATACATAAAATAGAAAAAAAGTCCATGGCAAAAAGCGGAAAGATAAAAAAGTATGAGGCTTTTGGTTTGTTTTTGTTTGTCGCTATACCTATGCCGGGTACCGGTGCGTGGACAGGAGCGTTAATAGCCGCAATGCTGGATTTGCGGCTGAAATACGCACTGCCGGCAATTGTTGCCGGCGTTTTGGTGGCAGGGTTTATAATGACGGTGTTGTCATACGGATTGCTGGGATTCATACATTAAAACACAAGGCGGAACGGAGCTTTTTTATGGGAGAAATTGTAAGACTGCAAAGATATATAGCTATGTGCGGCGTATGCTCAAGACGCAAAGCCGAAGAGCTTATCACGGCGGACAGAGTTAAGGTAAACAATCAAATAGCGAATGAACTCGGCACAAAGATTGAAATAGGTGCGGACAAGGTCAAGGTAGATAATAGGGAAATCAGTTACAGATCAAAACTGTACCATATAATGCTTAATAAGCCGAAAGGTTATATCACGTCAAGCTCCGATCAGTTCGACAGACCTACCGTGATAGACCTTGTGTCGCAGGATATACATTCAAGAGTGTTTTCCGTCGGCAGACTGGACTATAACACAGAGGGGCTTTTGTTTTTGACAAACGACGGCGACTTTGCTTATAAAATAACGCATCCTAAAAATCAAGTGGAAAAGACATATATAGCATCTTTAAAAAAACCGCTTGCCATTTCCGAAATAAACCGGCTGCGTCGCGGTGTTAAGATAGACGATTATGTTACACAACCGGCAAAAGTGGAAATATTGGATTCCAAAACAAACAAAATGACAATTAAAATAACAATACATGAAGGCAAAAACAGGCAGGTCCGAAAGATGATTGAAGCCGTAGGCTCCGAGGTCAGCGAATTAAAGCGTGTTTCGGTGGGAACGGTAGAGCTTGGCAATTTGCCTTTGGGCAGATGGAGATATTTAACCGCACATGAAGTTAATTATCTGAAAAATATGTAATTTTTAAAAACACGGTGGTAAAAAATGATAGAAGTATTGCCTGTAAATAACAGAGAAGATATAGAAGAATATATAAAGATAAATAATTTAACAATACCGGAACCGAGTCTTGCAATGCTTGTGCTTGACAACGGAGAAAGAGCGGGCATCGGTGCATTGAGCCTTATTGATTATAAGTGCGTGCTTACGTGCGTGCATACCGATGAATCGTTGCAGTTGATGCTTGGAAAGTCATTGCTCAACATGGCGGATCTTCGCGGTATAAAGCAGGTATACTGTTATGATGAAAGTTTGTCCGATATATCCGAAAAATTAAGATTTCAAAAACAAGCCGAAAACGGAAAAACGTATTTCGTGCTGAATCTTGAAGGATATTTTGATGCGGGCTGTCAGCATTGTAATTAAAATGAGTAATATTAACAACTCAGTTTGTGAATTTACATATATTATATAACGAAAAAAGATAACGGAGGTTGATAAGATGGGAACAGTTGATAAATTAGTTGATTTGCAAACCCGTCGCAGTGCCATTGAACAAGGCGGTGGCGAGACTAAAATCAAAAAACAGCATGATTCCGGTAAACTTACTGCAAGAGAAAGAATTTTAAAATTGTTTGACGAAGGCAGTTTTGTTGAAATTGATGCATACGTAAAACATAGATGCACAGAGTTCGATATGCCGGAGACGGAAGCACCGGGCGAAGGTGTGGTTACGGGTTACGGTACGGTAGACGGCCGCCTGGTGTATGTATACGCACAGGACTTCACCGTTATAGGCGGTTCTTTGGGCGAGATGCATGCTAAAAAGATATGCAAGGTTATGGATATGGCAGTTAAGATGGGTGCACCTATAATCGGCATGAATGACAGCGGCGGTGCAAGAATACAGGAGGGAATAGACGCATTAAGCGGATTCGGTGAAATCTTCTACAGAAACGTTAACGCATCAGGCGTTATTCCTCAGATATCTGTTATAATGGGACCTTGTGCCGGCGGAGCGGTGTATTCGCCTGCTATAACGGATTTTGTGTTTATGGTTGACAAAACCAGTCAAATGTTTATAACAGGACCTCAGGTTATAAAGGCGGTAACAGGTGAAGAAGTAACTTTTGACGAACTTGGCGGTGCGTCTGTTCATTCGTCAAAGAGCGGTGTGGCACATTTTAAAGCGGATAATGACGAGGCCTGTATCGAACAGGTTAAACGTCTTTTGTCCTTCCTGCCGTCAAACAATCTTGAGTCGGCTCCGTATTACGACACAACAGACGATTTGAACAGATTGTCAGAAACATTGACAAATATAGTCCCTGACGACAATAATAAATCTTACGATGTTAAAGAAGCCATTGTGGCGGTTGTTGACAACGGCGACTTTTTTGAAGTGCAGAAGGATTTTGCACAGAATATAGTTGTAGGTTTTGCAAGAATGAACGGTTCCACCGTTGGTATAGTTGCAAATCAGCCGAAAGTTCTGGCAGGTTCGCTCGATGTTGATTCGTCCGATAAAGCTGCAAGATTTATCCGTTTCTGCGACAGCTTTAATATTCCTATCATAACTTTCACCGATGTTCCGGGCTATCTGCCGGGTGTTGAACAGGAACATAACGGAATAATACGCCACGGTGCAAAATTGTTGTATGCTTATTCCGAAGCTACAGTTCCTAAGATAAATGTTATATTAAGAAAGGCGTATGGCGGAGCATATATAGCAATGAGCTCAAAGCATCTCGGAGCAGACATGGTGTTTGCGTGGCCTACGGCCGAGATTGCTGTTATGGGTCCTGACGGAGCCGCAAATATCATATTTAAAAACGATATTGCAACATCTGCCGACCCTATAACAACAAGACAGGAAAAAATAGAAGAGTACAGACAAAAGTTTGCAAATCCTTACGAAGCGGCAAAGAGAGGATATATAGACGACGTTATAGAACCTGACTCAACACGTCCACGCATTATTTCCGCTTTGGAAATGCTTGCAAGCAAAAGGGAGTCTCGTCCTGCTAAAAAGCATGGCAACCTTCCGGTATAATTTAATAAAATACTAAACAGCGATTGATTTAGTATCAATAAAAAGGAGGGTAATAATGAAACTGTTTGTAGAGGGTTTACCGATAGCCGGTATCGGCTTTCTGATAGTGTTTTTCGTACTTGCCATAATATGGGGAGTGCTTGAATTAATGAAATTTATTGCACAGGTGGGGACAAAGAAAAACAATAAAGCCGATGTTACCGAAAATACGGTGATGCCTGTCAATAACACAGATGACGATGTGGATGAAGAGGAATTGGTGGCAGTTTTAACAGCTGCAATAGCAGCGTCTTTAAACACATCTACATATAATCTTAAAATAAAATCATTCCGACGCATTGGCAATGCATCGCCTGCATGGAATGATATGAGCAGGAAAGAAAATACGGAAACAATTTTTTAAACTATATAAATTATGCTTGAAAAAATGCTTGCATAACAGAAAGGTTAAGGTGTTTTAAAATGAGAAGATTTAATATAAGTGTTAACGGTAAAACTTATGAAGTAGACGTTGAAGAAATTAAAGACGGTGTGCCGGTATCTGCTCCTGTAGCGTCCGCTCCGGTTGCATCTGCTCCTAAAGCGGCTCCTGTATCTGCCCCTAAAGCTGCTCCTGCCGCTGCACCGGCGGGTGCAACAACCGTATCTGCTCCTATGCCGGGCAATATTTTGGATATTAAAGTGGGCATGGGTGCGTCTGTTAAAAAAGGCGATGTATTGTGTATTCTTGAAGCTATGAAAATGGAAAATGAAATTGTGTCTCCGGCAGACGGCAGCGTGGTTGCAATAAGCACAAGCAAGGGTGCGTCTGTTAACACGGGCGACGCTCTTATAAGCATTGGCTAAAACAATATTTTCCATATAAAAAATTGCTGTAAGCACAAACAGCTGTGTTTGAATCGGTGAATTTGTGTGTTTTGGCAATGCTGAAAGGATTGATTAATAAATGGTTACTATGTTCACAGAGTTTATGAGCAAGACCGGTTTTGCCATGTTGCTCGAAAACCCTGATTGGTGGAAAACACTCATCATGCTGGTTGTGGCATGTGTGTTGTTATACTTAGCTATAGTTAAAAAGTTTGAGCCGCTCTTGCTTGCACCTATCGCATTTGGTATGCTTCTTGCAAATATGCCGCAGGCAACCGAAAGTGCAATAATGCATCCGGAATGGTTCACTCAGACACATATAGATTTTGGTAATGTTTTAAGTCATGGCGGTCTGCTGGATCTTTTGTATCTTGGCGTTAAATTGGGTATATATCCTCCGCTTATCTTTTTGGGTATAGGTGCAATGACGGATTTTGGTCCGCTTATTGCAAACCCTAAAAGTATATTATTGGGTGCGGCAGCTCAGCTTGGTGTATTCTTTACATTTCTGAGTGCATTATTGCTTTCCGATTTAGGTATTGTAAACTTTGATTTTCTTCAGGCGGCGTCCATCGCTATCATAGGCGGTGCGGACGGCCCTACGGCAATATACGTTACAAAAACATTGGCTCCGTTACTGTTGCCTGCCATAGCTGTTGCGGCATATTCATATATGGCACTTGTGCCGTTGATACAGCCGCCTATTATGAAGGCACTCACAACAAAAAAAGAACGCGGCATTGTTATGGAACAGTTGAGAGAGGTAAGCAAAACCGAAAAAATATTGTTCCCTATTATAGTAACAATAGTGGTTGCAATAATAATTCCGGACGCAGCTCCGCTTGTTGGTATGTTGATGCTTGGCAACTTGTTTAAAGAAAGCGGTGTGCTGGACCGTTTGTCAAAGACAGCACAAAACGAGCTTATAAATATAATAACAATATTCCTTGGCGTAACTGTTGGTGCGACAGCTACGGCAAACACATTCCTTCAAACCGAAACCCTTATGATAGTTGTGCTTGGCTTGATAGCGTTCTCTGTAAGCACAGCCGGCGGCGTTTTGTTTGGAAAGCTTATGTGTGTTATAACAAAAGGTAAGGTTAATCCGTTGATAGGTTCTGCCGGTGTGTCTGCAGTTCCGATGGCGGCACGTGTTTCGCAAAATGTGGGACAAAAAGAAAATCCGTCAAACTTTTTGCTTATGCATGCCATGGGCCCTAACGTTGCAGGTGTAATAGGTTCGGCAGTAGCGGCAGGCGTATTCCTGTCAATGTTTAAATAAGAACCCGACCCGCCTACGCAATCAAATATTGCGGGCGGGTACCCCGGAACCTTGTTGTTCCACAACTTTGTTGTTTCACAATAGAATTTAACTATGTAGTAGAACGGGAGGAAGAAAAATGCCAAAAGTAAAAATTACAGAAACGGTTTTGCGTGATGCACATCAGTCATTGATAGCAACACGTATGACAACCGACGAAATATTGCCTATAGTAGGTAAGCTTGACAAAATAGGTTATCATTCATTAGAGGCATGGGGCGGAGCGACATTTGATGCTTGTCTCAGATTTTTGAATGAAGATCCGTGGGAAAGACTCAGAAAAATAAGAGCTGAAGCTAAAAACACAAAGCTTCAGATGTTGTTCAGAGGACAAAACATATTGGGATATAAACACTATTCCGATGATGTTGTGGAATATTTTGTCCAAAAGTCAATAGCAAACGGTATTGACATTATAAGAATATTTGATGCGTTGAATGATATGCGTAACCTTCAGGCGGCGATAGACGCTTGTAAGAAGGAAAAAGGACATGTTCAGGGTACGGTTTGTTACACAATCAGTCCTGTTCATAATGTAGAGTCTTTTGTAAAGATGGCAAAAGAGCTTGAAGAACGCGGAGCAGACTCGATTTGTATTAAAGATATGGCAGGATTGTTGTTGCCGTACAGTGCATACGAGCTTGTAAAGGCAATGAAGGAAACGGTAAAAATACCTGTACAGCTTCACACACACTACACATCGGGCGTCGGCTCAATGACATATCTTAAAGCAATAGAAGCCGGTGTGGATGTTGTTGACTGTGCAATGTCGCCGCTTGCCATGGGCACATCTCAGCCGCCTACAGAACCGCTTGTTGCAACACTTAAAGGTACGGAATATGACACGGGTCTGGATCTTGACGCATTGAGCGAAATTGCCGATTACTTCCGTCCTATGAGAGAAAAATATATCGCAAGCGGACTGTTAAATCCTAAGATGCTTGGCGTAGACGTTAACACATTGTTGTATCAGGTGCCGGGCGGAATGTTGTCGAACCTTGTATCCCAGCTTAAACAGCAGGGCAAGGAAGACAAGTACATGGAAGTGTTGAAGGAAGTGCCTGAAGTTCGTAAAGACCTTGGTTATCCTCCGCTTGTAACACCTACCAGCCAGATTGTCGGCACACAGGCGGTGCTTAATGTTATCATGGGCGAAAGGTATAAGATGATAACAAAAGAGACGAAAGGTATCGTAAGAGGCGAATACGGCAAAACACCTGTAGAAATCTCCGACGATATTGTTAAAAAGATAATAGGCGACGAAGAGAGAATTACTTGCCGTCCTGCCGACCTTATCAAGCCTGAACTTGAAAAGCTCAGAAACGAGATAAAAGAGTATATAGAACAGGACGAAGACGTATTGTCTTATGCGTTGTTTGAACAGGTTGCAGTTAAATTCTTTGAATACCGTCGTGCACAAAAATATAAAATAGATGCCGATTTGGTAAATATGGAAGAAAAAACATATCCGGTTTAATGCTTGTGTTACAGGTTTTGGTTAGACGAAAGCTCTGCCCAAAACCTGTTTTTTTATGGTGTGAACAATAAAGATAAGCAAAAACGTCAGTTAATTATAAAAATAGCATAGAAATGAAAAATAATATAATAAATGATTGAAAAACAGAATGTTTTGTTATATAATTAATGGTGATTTATTATGAATGTGTGCCGCATAAAAGTGCGTGTTTTCCAACTTGAAAAACAAAAAAATTTATATAGTAAAAGGGGAGTTTTTGAAATTGAAAAAAGTTCAAATGTTATACGAAGGTAAGGCTAAAAAGGTTTATACAACCGATAACGAAGATTTGTATATTGTGTCATATAAAGATGATGCAACAGCTTTTAACGGAGAAAAGAAGGGTACAATAGCAGGTAAAGGCGTTATAAACAACAGAGTGTCCAACCATCTTTTTAAAATGCTTGCTGAAAACGGAGTACCTAATCACTTTGTTGAAGAAATATCCGCAAATGAAACTGTTGTTAAAAAGGTTTCAATAGTTCCGTTGGAGGTTATAGTTCGTAACATAGCCGCAGGAAGCTTTTCAAAGAGATTCGGCGTTGAAGAAGGCAGAGTTCTTTCTTGCCCTACGCTGGAATTTTCATATAAAAACGACGACCTCGGCGATCCTATGATAAACGAATATCATATAAAGGCATTAGATCTTGCAACAGACGAGGAAATAAAACAGATTTCCGATATGGCATTTAAAGTTAACGAACTTTTAAAAGACTATTTTCTTAAAATCGGCATACGTCTTGTAGACTTTAAATTGGAGTTTGGTAAATGCAAAGAAGGCATAATTCTTGCAGACGAGATTTCGCCTGACACATGCCGTTTCTGGGATAAAGATACAAACGAGAAATTGGATAAAGACCGTTTCCGCCGCGACCTCGGTCATGTGGAAGATGCATATAAAGAAATATTAAGAAGATTGCTCGGTGAATAATAATTTTGGTACAAGGGAAGAAACTTATATGCAAGAAAACTACGATAAAATAGGCGAGGAGTGCGGAGTATTTGCGATATTTAACAATAACGCAGACTATCTGAACAGTGCCCGCCTCACATATTACGGATTATATGCGTTACAGCATCGCGGACAGGAAAGCTGCGGCATAACCGTGTGGAACGGTAACGAGATGAAAACCCATAAGGGAATGGGGCTTGTACATGAAGTGTTTGATAACGGCAATATATCATCGCTTGACGGCAATGTAGCCATAGGTCATGTAAGATATTCCACAACGGGCTCAAGCAAGCCGGAAAACGCACAGCCGATAGTTGTAAAATACAAAAAAGGCAGCCTTGCAATGGCACATAACGGCAATCTTGTTAATGCGTCGGAACTGAGAGCTAAACTTGAAAGTATGGGAAGTATTTTTCAAAGCACAAACGATTCCGAAGTGTTGGTGCAAATTATAGCACGTGAAAGAATCAATTCAAAAAATACTCAGGAAGCAGTTCTGAAAGCTATGGATATAATCAAAGGCGCGTACTCCATAGTGGTTATGACGGCGGATAAGCTCATTGCGGCACGGGATAAGCAGGGTTTTCGTCCTTTGTGCATAGGTAAGATAGACGATTCGTATGTAGTCGCCTCGGAAACCTGTGCATTGGACAGCGTTAAAGCAACCTTTTTGAGAGATATTGAGCCGGGAGAGATCGTCGTTATAGATAAAAACGGTGTTAATTCCATTAAGGACAACTGCGGTCAAAAACATTCGTCTTGTGTGTTTGAATACATATATTTTGCAAGAACCGACAGTATTATAGATAACGTCAGTGTCTATAAGGCAAGAAAAGAAGCGGGCAGACAGCTTGCAAAGGCATCGCCTGTCGATGCCGATATGATAATAGGTGTGCCGGATTCCGGTCTGGTATCTGCCATGGGTTTTGCTGAGGAATCGCACATACCGTACGGCGACGGTCTTGTTAAGAACCGTTACATAGGAAGAACGTTTATCCAGCCCGACCAAAAACAGCGTGAAGACAGCGTGAACATCAAGTTGAACGCACTGCGTTCTGAGGTTGAGGGCAAAAGGATTGTTATGATAGACGATTCTATCGTAAGAGGCACAACCTCCGCAAAGCTGATAACAATGTTAAAGCATGCGGGTGCAAGGCAAGTGCATATGCGTATCAGTTCGCCGCCGTTTATGTGGCCTTGTTATTTCGGAACAGATATTCCGTCTAAGGACCAGCTTATAGCGTGCAAACACTCTATAGAAGAAATACGACAGTTGATAGGAGCGGACAGTTTGGCATTTCTGCCTATAGATGCTTTGAGTAAGATAGTTGAAGGACTGGGTGTCAACGGATATTGTGATGCGTGTTTTTCGGGCAATTATACCGTTGATATACCAAAAGATACAGAAAAGATAAAGTTTGACAAACCGTTTTTGGTATGATAAAATTTCATTTATAATATGCTTGAAAAAATCAGGCAATAAATCAAGGAGAGATATTGATATGTGTGGTATCATGGGTTATGTTGGAAGTTCAAAAGCCGCTCCTATATTGTTGGAGGGCCTTGCGAAGCTTGAATACAGGGGATACGATTCTGCGGGAATTGCAGTTTTTGATAAAGATATTAATATAGCCAAAGCAAAGGGCAGGCTGCAGATATTGTCGGACATGGTTGACGGCGGAGAAAAAATTGAAGGATGTATGGGCATAGGGCATACCCGTTGGGCAACCCACGGTGAGCCGTCCGATGTAAACTCGCATCCGCATTACAGTCAAAACAAAACCTTTGCAATAGTACATAACGGTATTATCGAGAACTATTTAAAATTGAAGAACGAACTTATGGAAAAAGGCTTTAAGTTTGTTTCGCAAACCGATACCGAAATTGTTGCAAATTTGTTAGAATATTATTATAACGGCAATATATTGGATACTATCATTAAAGCAACGTCGCGTTTGGAAGGCTCATATGCCCTGGGCATATTGTGTCAGGACGATAAAAATAATTTTTATGCCGTAAGAAAAGACAGCCCGCTTATCATAGGTCTTGGCAAAGGCGAAAATTACATTGCATCGGATATTCCTGCAATACTTTCAAGAACACGAAGCGTGTATATGCTTGAAGAGAATGAATTTGCAATAATTTCTTCAGACAGCGTTAAAATAGTTGATTCAAACAAACAGCCGATAGAAAAAACAGTGCGTACAATCAATTGGGATGTGTCGGCGGCAGAAAAAGGCGGATATGATTCTTTCATGTTCAAAGAGATCATGGAGGAGCCTAAAGCAATAAGAGACACCATACATCCTCGTCTGTCGGATGACAGTATCGTGTTGGACGATATAACTCTTACAAAAGAACAGCTTGAAAAATTCAATAAAATATATATAGTTGGCTGCGGATCGGCATATCATGTAGGTATGGTTGGTAAATACATTATGGAAAAACACCTGCGTATACCTGTTGAGGTTATGATAGCATCGGAATTCAGATATTGCGATCCTATCGTAGACGAAAAAACATTGGTTATTATGATAAGCCAGTCGGGCGAAACGGCAGATACATTGGCAGCGTTGCGTGAATGTAAAAAGCGTAATGCAAGAATACTGTCTATTGTAAATGTTGTGGGCAGCTCTATTGCCAACGAATCCAACGACGTTATATACACATGGGCAGGCCCTGAAATAGCTGTTGCAACAACAAAAGCTTACAGCACACAGCTTACCGTTATATATCTTATAGCACTTTATATTGCAGATAAATTGGGCAAAATAACTAAAGAAGAATTGAAACAGTACATAACAGCACTCAGAAAATTGCCTGACCAGGTTCAGCAGGTTATAGACAAAAAAGACGAAATTGAGGCACTGGCAAAGAAATATTATCAATCGTCAAATGTATTCTTCCTTGGCAGAAACTATGACTATGCCGTTGCAATGGAAGGTTCATTGAAGCTTAAGGAAATATCATACATACATTCCGAGGCATACGCTGCCGGCGAACTCAAACACGGTACAATATCGCTTATTGAAGACGGTACGTTGGTTGTGTCGTTGGCAACATGCGATAAATTGTTTGACAAAATGATGAGCAATGTTAAAGAGGTTAAAGCCCGCGGTGCGGTAATATTCTCTCTTGCAAAAGAAGGCAACAAAGCTGTTGAACAGGAGTCGGATTATGTATTCTATCTTCCTGATACGTTTGACATGTTGCTGCCGTCGCTGACGGTTACACCGCTGCAGTTATTTGGTTACTATGTTGCCAAAGCCCGCGGATACGATATAGATAAGCCGAGAAATCTGGCAAAATCGGTTACTGTGGAATAAATCAATACTGAAAAATCCCGAAATACTTAAGTATTGCGGGATTTTTTTGATAGGATGTGGTGAAATGAAAATATCCAAAGCAGAAGTTGAATATATAGCCAATCTTGCACGCATAAAAGTAAGCGATGCAGACATTGAATTGCTTGTGAGGGATATGTCTGAAATGCTTGAAATGGCAGGAAAACTTAATGAGGTCAGTACCGGTGCGGATAAATCAGATGATGTCTGCTCAGACGATGTCTGTTCAGACGATGTCTGCGTGTTGCGTGATGACAAAGTTGTACCGTCGTATTCAAGGGAACAGATATTGAAAAATGCACCCTGCCGGGACGATAACAGCTTTATTGTTCCCAAAATTATGTAAACAGGCGTCAAAGGTGAAAAATTATGAAGTTATACACTCTTACGGCACATGAATTGCACGATTTGATGAGTAAAAAAGAAATAACTGCAGAGGAAACGGTTTTGTCGGTTTTGGAACGTATAAACAAAAAGGAGCCGGATATCCAAAGCTTTATCACAGTTACAGCGGACGAAGCTATAAAGCAGGCTAAGGCGGTGGATGCAAAAATAATGTCGGGCGAGCCGCTTTCCGCATTAGCGGGAATACCGATGGCTGTCAAAGACAATATATGTACTGCGGACATAAGAACGACATGCGGTTCAAAAATGTTAAGCAATTTTGTGCCGCCGTATGACGCTGCCGTATACTCTGAATTAAAAAACGCAAACGCCGTACTTTTGGGCAAACTTAATATGGACGAGTTTGCAATGGGTTCGTCAACCGAAAATTCATATTTTAAAGCGACAAAAAACCCTTACGATACAAACCGTGTGCCGGGCGGCTCGTCAGGCGGTTGTGCGGCGGCGGTGTCCTGTAACGAAGCTGTATTTGCCATAGGCTCGGATACGGGCGGTTCTGTGCGTCAGCCTGCGGCTTTGTGTGCAGCGGTGGGACTCAAGCCGACATACGGGCTTGTGTCAAGATATGGATTGGTAGCTTTTGCGTCAAGCCTTGACCAAATAGGTCCAATCACAAAAGATGTTACAGACTGTGCCTTGGTTTTAAATACCATTGCCGGCTACGATAAAAGGGATTCCACAAGCGTCGTAACAAAAAAGACGGATTATACAAACGCATTGACTAACGGAGTGAAAGGGCTAAAAATAGGCGTGCCTGAGGAATATATGGGCGAGGGAGTATCGCAGGATATTAAAAATGCAATATACCGTTGTTTGGAAATTTTGAAAAGCATGGGTGCGGAATATGAAGAATGTTCGCTGACGATGTCGGACTATGCATTAAGCACCTATTATGTCATATCGTCAGCCGAGGCAAGCTCGAACCTTGCACGGTATGACGGAATAAGATACGGCTACCGTACTGCTGATTATGTTAATTTAGAGGATTTGTATGTAAACACAAGAACCGAGGGCTTCGGCGAAGAGGTAAAACGCCGTATAATGCTTGGCACATATGTTTTGACAGATGAATACTATAATGCGTATTACAAGAAAGCACAACATATTCGCACTCTTATAAAGCGTGATTTTGACAAAGCGTTTGAAAGATATGATGTACTTATAACGCCTGTTTCTCCAACAACAGCATGGAAATTTGGTGAAAAAACAACATCTGCACAGATGCATGCGTCCGATATATGCACTGTGGCAGTCAATGTAGCAGGGCTTCCGGCAATCAGTATACCGTGCGGCTTTGACCAAAACTCTCTTCCGATAGGTATGCAGATCATAGCTAAAGCGTTTGACGAAGAAACATTATTGAAAATAGGATATAATTGCGAGCAGGCGTTATGTTTGCCTGTAAATAATGTGGTGAAAGGGGAGTAGTTATGGAATATGAAAGCGTTATAGGGTTGGAAGTTCATGCCGAGCTTTGCACAAAAACAAAAATATACTGCGGCTGTTCAACAAACTTTCACGCTGAACCGAATACTAATTGCTGTCCTGTATGCACAGGTATGCCGGGTACATTGCCTGTATTGAACAGGGAAGTAGTGAATTTTGGTATACGTGCTGCTCTTGCCACAAATTGCACTGTGTCGCACTATAGCATGATGGACAGAAAAAACTATTTTTATCCGGATTTGCCGAAAGCTTATCAGATATCACAGTTTTATATGCCGTTGTGCCGTAACGGATATGTTGAGATAGAAACAGCAGATGGCGGTAGAAAAAACATAAGAATAAAACAGATTCATATAGAAGAAGATGCAGGAAAGCTGATTCATGACGAAGACGGAATGTACTCAAAAGTGGATTATAACCGATGCGGTATACCGCTTATAGAGATAGTGAGCGAACCTGATATGAGTTCGGCAGAGGAGGCAAAGGAGTTTTTTGATACACTAAAGACAATATTAATGTACATAAATGTTTCCGATTGCAAAATGCAAGAGGGGTCTATGCGATGCGATGTAAATGTGTCGGTAAAACCAAAGGGACAAAAGCAGCCGGGCGTGCGTACAGAGATTAAAAATATGAACTCTTTAAGTGCTGCCGTTAAGGCAATAGAATATGAAATAAAGCGTCAGACTCAAATTTTGCAAGGCGGCGGAAAAATATCACGCGAAACTTTGCGTTGGGATGATGCCGCGGGTGTAACTTTGTCTTTAAGAAGTAAGGAAACAAATAAAGATTACCGATACTTTCCCGAGCCGGATCTTGTACCTATAATAATAGATGATGCTTGGATTGACAGTATAAGAGCCGGCTTGCCTCAGCTTCCAAAAGAAAAAATGCAGCGTTATATGCACGAATACGGTCTTTCGCAATACGACGCAAAAACCGTAACGGCATCTAAAACGATGTCTGATTTTTTGGACGGCGTCATAGACAATGCAATAGATGCAAAGACGGCCGTTAATTGGCTTATGGGCGATGTGCAATCGTATATGAATAAAAATCATACAGAGCCTGAAAATATACCGTTCACGCCAAA
>CAJOGA010000010.1 GCA_905233855.1 uncultured Clostridia bacterium | reverse complement strand
TCTCTTGCACCTTCAGGTGTGCTTTTTGTAAGCATCGGTGTTTCTATTTCCAAAAATTCATTGGAATTAAGATACTCTCTTGCAGCTTGTGCAATTTTATGTCTTAAAATTATATTTTTTTGAATATCCGGTCGTCGCAAATCCAAATATCTGTATTTTAGTCTTAACTCATCTTTTACGTTTGAATCTTCTTTTACCGCTATAGGAGGAGTTTGTGATATGCTTAATATTTTCAACGTGTCAACGTCTATTTCTATCATGCCGGTGGGAATGTTTTTATTAGGCGACGAACGCTTAATAACCGTTCCTGTTGCGGCAAGCACAAATTCATTTCTTATAGATTTTGCCTTCTCAAAAACATCAGGTCTTGTCTGTTCGTTAAATGAAAGCTGTACTATTCCGCTTATATCACGCAGATCGACAAATATAAGTGCTCCCAGCTGACGATAGGTTTGTGCCCATCCCATAACGGTAACTTTTTGACCTATATTTGTTTCTCCAAGCGTTGCACACTTATGCGTACGTTTTAATCCGCCCAAATTTTCCATTATATAAATTCCTCCCCTATTTTATCTATTTCAATTTCTTTAACAGTGCCGTCGAGCATATTTTTTAAATTGGCTTTATTGTTTTCTATTTCGGTATCGCCTATTATCATAGTATACTCCGCACCTATCTTATCGGCATATTTCATCTGTGCTTTAACGCTTCTGTCCAGATGGTCAATATCTGCCTTTATACCCTTCTGACGCAGCTCATATGCCAGTTTCTGTGCTTTAAGCTTTGCTTCTTCACCGATAGTGCCTATGAAAATGTCTATCCCCTTCGGCTTAGGTATTTCAATGCCGGCAAGCTCCATGGCAAGCAATAATCTTTCTATGCCAAGGCCAAACCCTATACCGGGTGTCGGCTGTCCGCCAAGCTGCGATACCAAACCGTCGTATCTGCCTCCGCCGCACACGGTGGATTTAGCTCCGATATCTCCGGCTATGATTTCAAACACAATCCCGTTATAATAGTCCAAACCGCGAACTATGCCTGTATCTATCTCATATTTTATTCCCATGGCAGAGAGCATTGTTTTTGTCTTTTCAAACGACTCTTTACAATCATCGCACAAATGATCCAGTATAACCGGTGCATCCTTGCCTATTTCCTGACATTCAGGCGATTTGCAGTCCAATATTCTCAATGGATTACGTTCCAGTCTTGACAGGCATGTCGGACAAAGCTTATCTGAATATTGTGAAAAATATTCCTTTAATTTTTTGTTATACTCATTTCTGCATTCCGGACAACCTATACTGTTTATATTAAGGTCTAATCCCTTTAAACCCAGTTTTGACAAAAACGTTATCGCCAAAGAGATAATCTCGGCATCTGCCGAAGCACCGCCGGCACCGAACATTTCTATCCCAAACTGATGAAATTGACGCATCCTTCCTGCCTGCGGACGCTCATATCTGAAGCAGGACATTTCATAAAACATTTTAACAGGCAGCGTGCCGGCATACAGATTATTTTCCAAAAACGCCCTCACCGCAGACGATGTGCCCTCAGGACGCAACGTTATGCTTCGTCCGCCCTTATCGTTAAAAGTATACATCTGCTTTTCGACAACATCGGACGTATCGCCCGCACCTCTTTCAAACAGTTCTGTATGCTCAAACACAGGCGTGCGTACTTCTTCAAAGCCGAAGCTTGTGCATACATCTTTAAACACCTTTTCAACATACTGCCACTTATATACCTCTGACGGAATTATATCTTTTGTTCCTTTCGGAGCTTTTGTAAGCACTTATGTATCTCTCCTTAATAAAAAAACACCCGTTTATGGCTGTTTTTTAAATATTTCTGCCCTTTATTTTACATTACATTGACAATGTTTGTCAAGTTTACGCAAAGTGTCATAAACAATAATTATTATTTAATTCTATATCTGCATTTTGCCATCTGCATTGTTATATAATATCAAGCAATTGATGCGGATAATCTATAATATACTTTGCACCGCTTTTGTCAAGCTCCTCTTTCGGTCTGAAGCCCCATGTTACACCTACTCCCGCAACATGCGCGTTTTTTGCGGTGTTCATATCTACCGCTGAATCACCGGCAAAAAGCACTTCATCGCGGCAAACACCCATCTTTAAAATAACCTGATTTGTCTGATACGGATCAGGTTTATGCGGCACAGCGTCAGAAAAGCCGGCAAGCGATACAAAATTTATATTCTTAAACAATTTATCTATCAGAAATTCCATCGTCGGCTGAGGTTTATTTGTAACGATAGCTGTTTGAACACCAAGCTTTTCCAGATTGAGCAACAATTCCACTATCCCGTCATACGGTTTTGTCTTTATGCAGGCATGATCATAATAATACTGTTTGTATTCGGCAAGCAGTTTATCTGTAAGCGTATCGTCTGCATCTTTCGGCAACGCACGCTGCACAAGCACTCTCGGCCCGTCGCATATCATCATTTTACATTCATCCGGTGTATAGGTTTTATAACCGTATTTGACAAGTACCGCATTTAAGCTGTCGGTTATATCGTCTATCGTATTTATCAAAGTTCCGTCCAGATCAAAAATTACACCTTTTATTTTTTTCATTGTCTTTCCTCATCTATTTATAATTTTCAAGATTTTCCCTAAGCATGGTATATCTTCGTTTATACACGTCGTTTTGTACCATGGTTTGAATTGCGGATTCATAACCAACAAGAATAACTATCTTTTTCGCACGCGTAACAGCTGTGTAAAACAAGTTACGGCACATAAGCATGGGTGCTGCGTTAAACACAGGCATTATGACAGCTCCAAACTCACTGCCCTGACTTTTATGCACCGTTACCGCATATGCCAGCTCCAGCTCGTCAAGACTGTTAAAATCGTAAACTACACGTTTGTCATCATCAAATATAACCGTTAAGTCCCTTGAATCGTTATCTATGCTTTCTATATATCCTATGTCTCCGTTATATATTCCGCTGCCTTCATAACCGTCGAAGGTTCGCGTCCACTCTATGTCATAATTATTCTTTATCTGCATAACCTTATCGCCTTCACGAAACAATGTGTTGCCTATCTTGTGCTCCGCCTTCATAATATCGGGTGGGTTAAGGCTGTTTTGCAAAAGTGCGTTAAGAGCTATAACTCCTATGACAGATTTTTTCATCGGACTTAACACCTGTATATCCTTTATGGGGTCAAAGCCGTAGCTTTTAGGCAGACGGAAGGTGCATAAATCGGATATGGTTTTGGCAATATCGCGTGCATTTTTACGCTCCAAAAAGAAAAAATCGCCGTCTTTTATATGCAGTTGCGGCATTTCGCCATGATTTATCCTGTGTGCGTTTGTAACTATCAGGCTTTGCTCCGCCTGACGGAATATTCTGTCCAGCTTTATAACGGTTACGGTTTCACTGTCTATAATATCCTTCAGCACGTTCCCTGCACCAACAGATGGCAACTGGTCTGCGTCTCCTGTCATTATAAGACGTGCTCCGCTTTTTAACGCACGCAAAAACGCATCGGCAAGAAATACATCCACCATACTCATTTCGTCCACTATGACAACGTCTGCATCTAACGGATTATTTTCATTTCTGCTAAATGCAAGCTTTTTATCGTCTTCGCTGTATTGATATTCCAAAAGCCTATGGAGCGTTTTTGCCTCCATACCGGTCAGCTCACTCATACGCTTTGCCGCACGTCCTGTAGGTGCCGCAAGAGAAACGGATTTGCCGTTACGCTGCATAACCCGTATTATAGCGTTTATGGTTGTGGTTTTGCCTGTTCCGGGTCCGCCCGTAAGAATAATAACACCTTTTTTGCTTGCTGTTACAACAGCTTCAACCTGCAACGGTGCCAGGGTTATTTTTTCCTGATTCTGCACAGCATCAATATTTCTTTGTATATGTTCCGATAAATCCTCATATTCCGCATTGTTCATTTCATTTAAACGTTTTGCTATTGATATTTCGCAAAAATATATACTCGTCAACGCAACTGACAATTCTTCGGTTGTGTCTATACGTTTTAAAATGCCGTCAGATATAAGAGACAACACGGCATTTTCTATTTCATATTCATTAACGTTCAGCGATGTTACCAAGCTTTGGATAAGCTGTGCCTGCGGAAGATATGTGTGTCCGGACGACTGTGCGGCATAGTTCATAAAATAAACCGCCGCGGAACGCAAACGGCTGACGGAATTTGGCGATATACCCATATTTATCGCAATCATATCTGCCGTTTTAAAGCCTATACCGTCCACCTGTTCGCACAATATGTACGGATTTTCCTTTATCTTATCCAGTGCGTTTTCACCCAACTGATTATACGCTTTTATTGCAAGTGTAGGCGAAAGCGAATATTTTTGAAGTGTGATAATTGTCTCCTGCATGACACGTATTTTTGAATAGTTCTCAACTATTTCGTTTGCCCTTTGCTTTGATATACCGTTCACCCTTGCAAGCTTATCGGGAAAGTTTGCCAAAACGTTAAGAGTGTCGCTTCCGAACATATCCACTATTTTTTCTGCCGTTGCGGAGCGTATGCCCCGTATAACCCCGGATGACAGATACCTTAAAATTGCATCGGCATCGTCCGGCACGGAACGTTCAAACAATTCCACCTTGAACTGTTCGCCATACTCCATATGCATTGCCCATGTTCCGCTTAAAACAACAAATTCTCCCTCGGTAACATACGGCACATACCCCACAGCCGTTACCGATGCATCTTTGGTATCAACCTCAAAAACGGTGTAACCGTTATCGGGATTGGCATATACTATATCGGAAACAACACCTTCAATTTTCTCTAATTCCATATTTTACATCCTTCAGTCAGCAGATACATTTTCTGCAACAACTTCGATTTGTTTTGCACCTTTAAATCCGATTATATCCGCACCCATAGCGTCTAAAGCAGACACGTACTCCACCGCTTTGGCAGTTATTTTTTCACCGATACATATAATTGCCACGCCCGGCGGATAAGAGGCAATATTTGTCTTTGACACACAGCCTATGCTGTCATTTATATTCACCGTTTTGCCTTTTGCGTAAAACGCTTTCTGAGGAGACATTTCACACTCAAGCACAGGCAAAGGCGGGAATGACGGCTCCTGACCGGATTCTTCAAGTTCGCTTGCAATTTTACAAAGTGCATGCTTCAATATTATATATTCGATAATATTGTTATTAGGCGTAGCTATACACACAACATTAAACAAATCTGACATTTCAACGTCTATCCTGTATTTTTCACGCAGTATTTTTGATACTTCAAAGCCGTTTGTTTTATATGCGGAAAAGTTGAACACCATGCGGGTTTCGTCAACGCTGTCAATATTGTTTGTTGAGTTCAGAATAGATGTTATGCATTGTATTTTTGTTGTTTCTGTTACCGCTTTTTTTAAATCAACACACCTGTTATAAGTGCTTTTCCATCTGCGTGAATTGATGTCTGAACGTGCCCCATCAAGCGATATAACAAACGGAAAAGACGGACTGGAGCTCTGCAGCATTTTTAAAACTGCCTCCAATTTGTCCTTATCCACAATATCGCTACGCGTATGCAAAAACGCCGTTTGAGTCATGGCGTTCAAGGTTTTGTGTCCGCTCTGGACACACAAATCTGCACCTTTAAGCAACGCTGTCGGCGGAAAACAACCCGGCTCCGCAACAAAATGAGCACCGTGTGCTTCATCCACCAAAAGCGGTATATTGCGTCCGTGAGCAATTTTGGCTATTGTTCCGACGTCCGGACATATGCCGTAATACGACGGAGATGTTATAAGTATGGCTTTAACATCGCTGTTACGGTCAAGCTCATATATAACGTCGTTGATATTTATGCCCGACGGAACAGAAAAAACATCTAATATGTTCTGTTTTATGTAAACCGGTGTAACTCCAAGCATGGCACATGCGTTTATTGCCGATATATGACACGAACGGTCAAGCAAAATCTTATCGCCGGGTGAGCAAACTGCAGCTATCATGGCATACACACCCACGGTTGAGCCGTTCACGAGAAAATATGTCTGTTTTGCACCAAATGCTTTTGCGGCCTCTTTTTGTGCGTTTTGTATGGCAGAGGACGGATAATGAAGGTTATCCGTCCATTCAAGTTCTGTAACATCATATCTGAAAACGTTCTTTTTAAGCGTGCGGTTTATGCCTCTGTTGCCCTTGTGTCCGGGCATAGCAAAGCTTATCATGTGCTTTGAAACATAGCTTTTGATTTTTGTCTCAACCGGTTTATTCTTTGAACTGATCATCACAAGAGCTCCCTTCCGCTTTAACAAGCAATTTTCAACATTACACACCCATACACATCAGTTTACGGTTATCTTGCCGCCTTTTTGGAAAGATACCGTTATAACGTCTTTGTCTTTGTTTGTAATTTTGCAATTATTACAGCTGAATTTATATTTTGAAAATTCTTTCGGCATTTTTATGTCGATAGTAACTTTACGGGTTGCCGTTAATGATGCATTAAACTTTTTCTTCTTAATATTCCACGCAAACGACGCTTTGCCGCCGCAGAATACAAAGTTATCAACTTCTCCCTCAGGCAAATCCTCCGGTAATGCCGGCAACAATTTAACCAGGCTTTCGGAAGAATACATAAGCATCTCCTGCAACGCATTCACGATACCCATATTTGCGTCCATCTGCACAGGACACGATTCCATCACAAGTGAAATATTCATATTTCTCCAGTCGTTATGGAGTGTGAACAGATTTGCAAGAAGGCTTGAACGTGCTAATTTATACAGGCAGTCTATCGCCTTATCGCCATGACCGAATCTTGAGTATATCGCTGACATGTGTGCAAGCGACCAGCCTGTTTGTGCGTCTATCTTTCTTAAATTTACCGCCTTTTCAAACGCTTCAAACAGTTCAGGCTCATTTTCAGAGTTTATTTCATAACCCGGAAATACCGGGTATATATGAGACAGATGTCTGTGGTCATATCTGTCTTCAAAACAATCGGGCTGCCACTCACGAACTGCACCGTCTTTGTTTATTTTATATTTTGGAATAGAATTTAATATCTTTTCCCATGTATCTTTTTTGTCGGCATACATACCCGCTTCTTCGGAAGCCGCCATAATATTTGTAAACAATTCTTTTATAAGTGCCAAATCCATTGTGGAATTAATTGTTGTAGGCATAGGATGCGGGATAACTACCCCCGGCGGCGGCATAAAGTTCTGCGGTGTGTTTTCCGGGGAAACCGACGGATAAAACTTGATTTTCCCATCCTTATCGAATGTTATAAAATCCTCATAAAACAGTGCGGTTTCATACATGAACGGCAACGCCTTGTCAATTAAAAAGTCTTTATCTTTTGTATAGAGATAGTATTGATAAAAATGCTGAGATATCCAAGCTGCCGCTCCCGTCCAGTTTGTAATTACCGGCACTATCTGGTTTGGCTTTCCAAGACCCGGACTTGAGCCTGCCGGTACATATATACCACGGCATCCGAATATATTTTTCGCATTCTTTTTATAGTCGTCCATCATATTCAGATAATAGCTGAAAAAGCCTTGTGCCGTTTCGGACAGACCGCCCATATTAACATGCCAGTATATCATCTGAACATTTTCGTTAGACATATTATGCGTCCAGATAAGGCCGTAATCACCGTGCCACAAGCCGTACATAGGGAACAACAAACCCGTTTGCGGCGTTGTTCCGCAAATAAACGCATATCTTCCGAAACGCCACAGCTTTTCCAAAAGCTCGGGAGACGCTTTTTCTCCGAATGCCTGCAGCAGCATTTCTTCATTGCTTCTGTTTGCCGTCTCTCCCAATCTTAAAGACGCACTTTTGTATAATTTTTTGTGAAGAGGTATATGACGTTTTATTAAAGCATCATAGTCTGCCGGCAGCTTTTCAAGCTCGGTTTTAAGCTTGTCCCACTCGGTTTTATGCTTTGAATTAACAAACACTTTCACAAGCAACAATATGGAGTCCGCACCGCTTATCTCCAAAGCACCACGTACCTCCTGCACATTTCCGCCGTCGGCGACAACACGTGCAACCATACCGAAATCCGTATTGTTTTCCTGTAATGTTGCACTATGGAAAATGTAGTTATCACAAACAGATTGCTCAACCGTTTCGGCAAGCTCGGAATATCGCGGATGAGCCCTTTCGGTATTTTTATGTAGATCCAGCGAGATTGTAGCATTTACAGGAGCGTCAGATGAGCGTATTCTGCAAACAAACACGTCATCCGCACGAGACACAAACGCTTCCCTTCTGTACTGTATACCGGCATCTGTCCAGTCAACGGTTGCCTGGGCTTTTGTCATATCCAGCGAGCGGAGGTAATCGGAAAAACCGTCTGTAGGCGGCATTGCGATTTTAATGCAACCAAGCGGAACCGGTGCCGCCAGGCTTGTGGAGTATCCGTTTTCCTTTAACTTATTTGTAAGATGCCAGCTTGCTTCGGTAAATTTTCCTTCGTCCATCAGCTGACGCGTTTCCTTTAATGCATATGAAATATCGGGTACTTCGTTTGTTCTGCCACCTGCCCATAAAGCGGCATGATTTAAAATTATTGTTTCGGTTTTGATTGCACCGTAAACCGACGCACCCATAACACCGTTGCCGAGAGGAATGGCTTCACGCCATTGATCTCTATGCCACGATGCAGGGTATTTCATTAATAAAACATCTCTGTCTTTACGAATTTTTTTTAACATCTGACACATTCCCCATAATTAAAATTATTTTTTAATTATCAACTTTAACACTGCCGCCGTTTTTAAATGCTACAGTTATAACATTACCCTTTTGATTTATAATCTCAGCGTTTGAACATGTGTACACATAATTTCCGAATTCATCAGGCATTTTAATGTCTATTGTAATATCGCGTGTTGCGGTGAAGATTGCATTAAACTTACCTATTCTTCTGTGCCATTCAAACGAAGCTTTACCACCGGCAAACACAAAATCCGTAACCTTACCGTCTGTCAGATCGCTCGGCAATGCAGGCAGCAGCTTAACAAGAATTTCGGAAGAATACATTAACATTTCCTGTATTGCGTTTACTATACCCATATTTGCGTCAAGCTGTATAGGGCAGGATTCAACGCCCATTGTTATACCCATGTTTCTCCAGTCGTTATGGAGCGACAGCAGGTTTGGCATGATACATGATCTTGCCAGATTATACAGCGTGTTCATTGCCTTTTCGCCAAGACCGAATCTTGAATATATACATGACATATGTGCAAGCGACCAACCGGATTGGGAATCTATCTTTCTTAAGTTAACCGCTGTTTCAAACGCCTTGAACAAATCAGGTTCATTTTCGGAATTTATTTCATAACCCGGGAATACAGGATACAAATGCGACAAATGTCTGTGATCGTATCTGTCGTCAAAGCCCGGATCCTGCCATTCTTTAACCGCACCTTTATCGTTTAATTCATAACGCGGTACTGCTGCTATTATCTTTTCCCAAGTTTCTATTTTGTCGGTGTGCAGACCTGTTTCTTTAGCCGCCGCAATAATATTTGTGAATAATTCTTTTATCAACGCAAAGTCCATTGTAGCGTTAACGGCAGTATATGACTGACCTTTAATATTGCTTCCCGGTCTTGGGAGATAGTTATTAGGCGTATTCTCAGGCGATACCGACGGATACATTTTTATCTTGCCGTTTTCGTCGTATGTTATAAAATCTTCGTAGAACAGCGCTACTTCATACATAAACGGCAAAGCTTTATTTACCAAGAAATCTTTATCTTTAGTGTACACATAGTTCAGATAGAAGAACTGTGCAAGCCATGCACCGGCACCGGTCCAGTTCATTATAACAGGTACTACCTGATTAGGCACACCAAGTCCCGGACTTGAGCCGGCCGGCACGTATATTCCGTTACAGCCATACAAATTTTTGGCATTCTTTCTGTAGTCGTCCATCATGTTCAGATAATAGTCAAACAAGCCTCTTGCCGCGGTGGCAAGTCCTCCGACGTTTGCATGCCAATATATCATTTCAACATTTTCGTTTGCCATGTTATGCGTCCAGATAAGATCATAGTCGCCGTGCCACAAGCCGTACATCGGGAACAACAAGCCGGTTTTAGGATCTGTGCCGGCAATAAAGATATATCTGCCGAAACGCCACAATTTTTCAACCAACTCAGGAGATGCATGTGAGCTGAAAGCGTCAAGTAAAAGTTCTTCATTGCTTGTGCATTTTTCATCGCTGAGTTCTATGGATGCTGTGGTGTACAGCTTTTCGTGTTCCGGAATATGTCTTTCCAACAAAACGTCATAATCGGCAGGAAGAGCATCAATAGCTGCTTTGGCATTTTTCCACTCTTTCTCATATTCGCTCTCTATAAATATTTTTGCAATAATCAAAATGCTTTCTGCATTGTCAACATGCAAAGTACCTCTTACCTCTTCTACAGTTCCACCCGTTGCGACAACGCGTGCAACCATACCGAAGTTTGTTCCGTTATCACTCTTTACAGCAGAATAGTACATATAATTGTCAACTATCTGCTTTTTAACTGTGGACTCTATTTCCTGCATCCTCTCGGTTTTTTTGGAACCGTTTCTGTGTACATCAAGTGCTATTTCCGCGCTGACGCAGTCATCATCTGAAGATATTCTGTAAACCAAAATATCGTCCGTGCGAGAAACAAAACCTTCTCTGCGGTATTTTATGCCGTCATCTGTCCAATCAACAACGGCTTCCGCTGTTCTCATATTTAAAAGTCTCTGATATGCGGAAAAACCACGCTTCGGTATCATGTTTACCTTTATATCGCCCAACGGCACAGGATATGCCAGTGTGGTCTCATAACCTTTTTCTTTAAGTGTGTTGCTTAAAAGAACATTTGCCTCTACAACCCTGTCTGTATCCATAAGATGTCTTGTTTCTTTCAATAAATCAGAAACGTCAGGCACTTCATCTTTAATGCCCCAATTCCATAAACCCGAATGATTTATGGCAATTATTTCGTTCTTTACAGAACCCAAAACGGATGCACCCATAACGCCGTTACCTAAAGGAATGGCTTCTCTCCACATATCCTTTGACCATGCGGCAGGATATCGCATAACAAGCGTGTCCCTATCCGGTTGAATTTTTTTCAGCATAAACTTTGTCTCCTTAAAAATTTATTTTTTTATAATGTCCCAACCGTCTATTTTACCGTTTTTGACAGCTGTGAACATATGCTTTTTCAAATCTTTGTTTTCCCTGTCCAGCTTAAGAATCAAATCTTTCATATATTGACGTTTACTGTGTCCGTCATTCGGACAGGTGTTATGCACAACCGGCAGCTGTGCATTTTTAACATATCCGCGTATAACCTTTTCAGGCACGTATATCATAGGACGCAACAGATATACCTTGGTTCTGTCCAGATACGTAACCGGTGCAAAACAGCTTATTCTGCCTTCGTAAAACAAGCTTAAAAAGAAGGTTTCCAAAACATCATCATTATGATGACCCAAAACAATTTTATTGGAACCCGCCTCCAACGCAAGGTTGTTTAACGCACCTCTACGCATTTTGGCACAAAGGGAACACGGATTGGATTCTTTACGTATGTCAAATATTATTTCTTTTATTTCCCTTTTCTTTAATATGTATTCTATGCCCAAATCGTCGCAAAGCTTTTTTACGGGCGTAAAATCCATATTATCAAAGCCCATGTCTATCGATATGGCACACACCGTAAACTTTTTAGGATAGAATTTGCTCAGTTCATGCATCGCTATCATGGCTGTTAAACTGTCCTTCCCGCCGGAAACACCCACGGAAATTTTATCGCCCTCTTGTATCATATCATAATCTTCGACAGCTCTGCGTACATAACTAAGTATTTTTTGCATTTATCCAAACATCCTCATCCAACCGGCAACCAGATACGGAAAATACATTGTGTATCCGTGCGGCTGTTCATCAAAATAATTAATCGACTTTATCTTAGGCAAAACATCATACAGACTTTGTATGCTTTCGTGCGGACAAGTAGTGTCCTTTCCGCCGGCAACAAGCATTGTTGGACAGGTTAATCTGTGTGCATGGGCATATGTGTCTATATACCCCATGGCATGCCACGCTTTTTGAGCGTCATAACGTTCCAGCGACGTACACACCATATCGTATGCTCCTATTTGAGTGATACTGTGCGACAAAGGATAATTTGTCAAAAACGGAACGTCAGCCGATACACATTTAACGCCATGATCCTTATACACCGACGCAAGCAGCAACGCTCCGCCGCCGCCCTGGCTTGTCCCCATAAACGATATTCTGTCGGTTATTACACAATCCAGAGAATTTGCCCATTTTATTGCCGCCACACATTGTGCAAGCCATACGGCATAACCTTTCTTGGCGTCGGTTTCTATACTGTCCATAAACACAGGCCAGCGTTTAAGTACGGGATCTTTCTTTGATTCATCGTTACCATTGGGCGTTACATATCCCATAGGTGAAATATGCAAAATATTATATCCCTCACTCACAAGCTGCGGATGGATGCTCATTTCCGCTCCGTATCCCGGCACATGCACCAAAAGCGGAGCCGGATTTGACAACGTTTGCTGCCATATACCGTAAAACTCGCCGTCATCTGTTGTGAATTTCACATAAGAACAAGCCTTATTATGTCTTTGACCGCATTGCGGCGGAGTAAGAGTATCTCTTACAAACTCTGCCCTGCAATTCATTTCCATGCCGTCTTTATACACCTTTTCCGCCCACGCGTCGATTTCATCCGGTGTAGGATAGAAGTTATACCCTTCAAAATCGCTTTTTTGCATTTTGAACGCCCCCTATTTATCTGCATTATTTTTTAAAACATCTCTGTTTTTTACTATGTAATCTATTCCGGAAACAAGTGTTATCAAAGCTGCCAGCCACATAAGCACAGTTACAACCGGCATTAAATCCGGAAGGCCGAAAGCCGATAAATCCAGCGTAAACACCAACGCTGCCACAACGGCAATTATCTGTGTAACTGTTTTTGCCTTTCCCCAAATACTTGCCGCTATTACACGCCCGCTTGAAGCAGCTATCATGCGGAATCCCGTAACAGCCAGCTCTCGTGCAACAATTATAACCGCAACCCACGCCGACACTGTTCCCTGTTCGACAAACATAACCAGTGCCGAGGTTATTAAAAGCTTATCCGCCAAAGGATCCATAAACTTGCCAAAGTTAGTTATTTGGTTATATTTTCTGGCAATATGCCCGTCAATGCTGTCGGTTACAGAAGCAATGATAAACACAATCAAAGCCGCAACCCTGCCCCACACTGCATTTGTGGCAAGCAGCAGCATAAATACCGGGATTAAAATTATTCTTAAAATCGTTATTTTATTTGCAGTATTCATTATACCTTTCCTTTTCTTTAATATTTAACTTTTCCGGTTAAATCAAATTCGTCGCAATCGAGGATTTCAACATTTACAAATTCACCGGCTTCAACATCATGCATAGCCGCAAAATACACCTTTGAATCTATATCTATGCTGTCAGCTTCGCTTCTGCCGTAGTAAAGATATGATTCTTCGTCATAGCCTTCCGTCAAAACAGTTAATTCGCTGCCCAGCTTACTCTTGTTCTTTTCATGCGATATTCCCATACACAGCCTCATAAGGCTGTCATACCGCTGCTGTTTTATTTCGTCGTCTACCTGATTATCAAATTTTGCCGCCGGGGTGCCTTCCTCTTGAGAATACGCAAACACGCCCGCTCTGTCAAATTTCATTTTCCGCATAAATTTGTACAGTGTGTCAAACTCTTTATCGGTTTCGCCCGGAAAACCGACTATAACGGTTGTGCGTATGCAAACCCCCGGTATTTTTGCTCTTAATTTATTCACAACTTCTTCTATCTGACGCGAGTCGGAACGCCGTGCCATGCGTTTCAAAATATTATCATCGGCATGCTGAATAGGCATATCGATATACTTGCATATTTTATCTTCCGACGCTATTGTGTCTATCAGCTCATCGGTTATTGCCTCGGTGTACAGATAGTGCAAGCGTATCCATTTTAAAGGCTCTATCCTGCAAAGTTCTTTTAAAAGGCGTGCAAGACTGTACTTACCGTAAATGTCCTTGCCGTAACGGGTTGTATCCTGTGCTATCAGTATAAGTTCTTTAACGCCCGATTCCGCAAGCTTTTTTGCCTCTGCAACAATGTCTTCCATAGGACGGGAGCGATATTTACCGCGTATGTACGGTATGGCACAGTATGTGCAACGATTGTCGCAGCCGTCGGATATTTTTATGTATGCGACATATCGCGGAGTGGAGATTTTTCTGTCGGTAACATCCGGTGTAAAATCAATATGCCCGTACAGGCATGGCTTATAGGTCGAATTTTGAAAACACGTATTTATAACCTCGGCTATTTTGTGAAAATCACCTGTGCCTATAACTGCGTCAACTTCCGGTATCTGTTCGATAATTTGCTCGTTATACCTTTCAGCCAGACAACCTGTTGCGATAAGAAGTTTGCATCTGTCGTTTTTATACTCTGCCATCTCCAGCAAAGCGTCTATAGACTCCTGCTTTGCAGCTTCTATAAATCCGCAGGTGTTTACTATAATCACATCGGCATCACCGGCATCTGACACGATATTGTAGTTTTCTTTTTCCAAAAGTGCCAGCATGGTTTCGGCGTCTGTCAAGTTTTTCGGACATCCGAGCGACAGCATGGCTATATTATATACCAAATTCAATACTCCCCTTCAGTTTCCGCTCCGTTTTGCATTTTTATTTCTTCAATATTTCGTTTTATATCGTCATACTCATATCCTTTAGATATACAATGACGAATCACTTTTTCTATATTCTTGCGGTCAAAATCATTGTTAAGCCGTTTTTTAATCAATTCATACAGCACGTCGGTATCAATATTATACTCGCTGTCTATTGCATTTTGTGCGGTTTCTTTGTCTATGCCTTTTTTAATAAGCTCAGACAGTATACGTTTTGCACCGTATTTATACATGACCGACTGAACATACTGTTTAGCATAATATTCATCATTTAACAGACCGGCTTCTTCAAACTGTTCTATTATCTGTTCGGCGTCATCAATATCCACCTTAAGACGACGCATTTCATCACGCATATACTGTTTTGTTCTTATGCCGTAATCCAGCTTAACAAGCATTTTTTCCCTTGCTGTATCTATATCCATACTCATCAGCCTGCAGGCCAGCCGAACTCTCTGCCGCCAAGAAGATGAAAATGCAAATGCTGAACTGTTTGTCCGCCGTCTTTACCGCAATTGTTGACAACACGGTAACCATTCTGTGCAAAACCAAATTTCTTGGCAAGCTTTGCTACGGTCAAAAATATATGTGAAACAACCTCCGCATTATCTTCTGTTAAATCGTTGGCAGACGATATATGCTGTTTAGGTATAACAAGTATATGATGCGGTGCTGTTGGTGATAAATCTTTAAATGCAATTACCAAATCGTCTTCATAAACAATTTCGGAAGGAATTTCCTTATTTGCTATTTTACAAAAAATACAATCATTCATAATTATACCTCCAAAAAATTAATATGTATATTATTCAAAATCAAACAGGAAATAAAAAACATTTTCGGGACGAATTAAAATCAAATACATACACAGTCATTATATTATATAAAAACTCTTTTTACAATATTTTAATTTATATTTTTTGGATATTTTTTTCGCAAATTTGCAAAAATAGTTTATATGAAAAAGCACAAAAGCGTAAAGGAGCTTTATATGTCAAAAAGGGAAAATTTATTTATGTGGGCAGTGTTTACGCTATGCGTTTTTATCAGGCTTTTTCCTCTGATATTTCACTACTGCCCCCTGCAGGACGATTATATTCAATACCACGTTTATTCACTGTTTGAAAACTCCTTCACGGATTTTTTGATTCCGAACGGCATTTTGCGTTCAAGACCTTTAGCCGGAATTTTCGACTTTTTTGTATGGTCAAATTTTTGGCATAATATGACAGTTGCACTCTGGATAATTTCAGCTATGCACATAGCGTCCGCCGTTATGCTTAAGCAGATATTTGACGATATGAACATACAGCTTAATTGTGCTTTCTTTGTTGTATATCTGCTTTTGCCGATATCGTTCGAGGCTACGTACTGGATAAGTGCATCTTCCAGAATTATCGTCAGCTTGTTCTTTGGGGTATCGGCATCGTATCTGGCGGTTTTGTATTTAAATCACTCTAAATCGTATCTGAAAAGTATTGTTTTCGTGTTGTTTTTGTCATCTCTGTTGTTTTATGAGCAAACTGCCATTATAAATTGTGTGTTGTTTTTATTTGTGCTTCTGCAGCACAAAAATGCCGTTAAACGGCTGATTGTCCCGTTTGCGTGTGCAATTATCATCACCGCCGCATATTACTTATATACAATTCCCGTCAATCGAATACCGGATAATCCCGACAGCTTCCCAATCTTCCTTAAACGGTTTGTGATTTGTGTCTGCAATCTGTTCACGCACGACAGCTTTGGCTTTTTCAGCAAAGGCTTGCAGATGTTTTCACAGTATTTATCAAGCGGAAATTTGCTGTATATATCAGTTTGTATCTTAAGCATAGCATTATCTGTATTATTCGGAGTTTTAACTGTTAACTGCCGTGCAAAAAACAACGTTAAAACCAACCTTACATTGATAATATTAGGCATTTTGATTATTGTGCTCTCATTTACTCCGTATATAATTATACGTTCTACGTATTTGCCGTACCGTTCGGCTTTTACCGCAGTTATAGGACTTTCGTTTATATCGGCAGGCATTTTTGACATGATGCGTACAGACAATAAAGTCAAAGCAAGTGTAATAAGCCTCTTTAGCATTATTTGTATATTCGGAAACATATATCAGGCGGACACAATGAGGCAGGTGGCAAAAAAAGATGCGGAGCTTATTGAAGAAATAGCTGCTAAAGTTACTCAATCGTCTGATAAAGAATTGGAAATATACGGCTATCAGCCGCTATATATAGAACTACCCGACTTTTATAAAAGCCGGGTGTATAATATCACATCAAGCGACTGGGCAATAAGCGGTGCCGTAAGATCATATTTAAGCGATACCGAAATCAAAATACATCTGAGCGACGGTAATTTTTAACTCTGACTTAACTTCTCTTTGCCGTTAAACTTATTTTTAATATATATGACAACGAACGCACCCAACACCGGGAATATTACCGAAAACAACATTCCGGCTTTCATACCTATCTGCTCCGGTGTAAAATCAATGTTTGCAGCTACAGACACCGCCCATCCGCTTTCGGCTACGGTGTCGACAATAACGCCCATCAGCTGTGGGGCAAATGACGCTCCGAAATCTCCGCCGGCTGCCATTAATGCATATGCCGCAACTCCCACATAAAGCTTTTCATCCATCATTATAAGAGTTCCGGGCCACAGCATAGCCGTGAAAAATCCCGTCAAAACACACGCTGTCAAGGAAACCGCAGGTGAGTGTGAAAAAGCAACAACCACATAGCAAACTGCTGCACCTATCATTCCTGCAAGCATTACGTTTGAAATGTTTTTGCCGTATTTGGCGTATGCACTTCTTGCTATGCCCAAAAGCGTGGCAAACATAGCCATACCCAATATATCTCCGAGTGATTTGGAAATGTGCAATACGTTTTCAACATAACCCGAAATCCAGTTTGTCATTACATTTTCTGCGGCACTTCCGAGAAAAATACACATAACAAACGGCATCAGCATTGAATATTTATTCTTTTTTTCTTTCCCGCCGCGCGACAATTTCAATTCAGGCAACGGCGACACAGAAAACAGCACAAACGAAAGTATCGGCAGACACGCCCAAAACAATGTCAGATACATCCAGTTTTCTCTGCCGAATATTTTAAGAAAAGCAGTGCTTACAACCACAACCGTAACAAAGCCGTAAGCATACAGCGAATGCAGGACGCTCATGTCCTTTTCATGCGTATCTGACGGAAGTGCGGCAACCGTTGGACTTAACAGCACCTCACACAAGCCTGCCGAAACCGAAAAAATCACCGTTCCGACAACCAATCCCACATATGCGTGTTGCGGAAACATTGTTGGCACAAGTGCGTATACAAGCATACCGCAGGACGTTATAAGCGGCATTGTTTTAACCGTGTTACGGATATTGAAGTGTTGGGCAAAAAACGTAAACACCAAATCTATTAAAAGCTGCGTGAAAAAATTTATAAACACCAATGTGCCCAATAGGGTGTATGACACCGAGTACATTTCTTTAAAGGTTAAAAACAAAATCGGCGTAAGAGCGAAAACCGACGACATCGCCAGATATGTATAGTAACAGGTGTATTTTGTACGTTTAAAATTCTTTTCCATATGTTTTTCCCTTTAATGTTAACAGGGTTATGACAGATTTTTTGTCATAACCCATATATCAGATATTATTTAGACTCTATATTTCCAAGACTGACAGCCTTAAGATATGCGTTTATAAACCCGTTCAGTTCACCGTCCATCACCGCTCCGATATTTCCCGTTTCAAAATTCGTTCTATGGTCTTTAACCAAATTATACGGATGAAAAACATAAGAGCGTATCTGACTTCCCCATGCAATTTCTTTCTGAACGCCTTTTAAGTCTTCTATCTTTTCCTTGTGCTGTTGTTCAGCAAGCTCGGCAAGCTTTGCTTTTAACATCTTCATAGCATTATCACGGTTTTGATGCTGTGAACGCTCTGTCTGACACGACACAACAATACCGGTAGGTATGTGGGTTATGCGTATTGCGGAATCTGTTTTGTTGATATGCTGTCCGCCTGCACCGCTGGAACGGTATGTGTCTATACGCAAATCGTCGGAATCTATATTGATTTCTATTTCGTCGTCAACTTCAGGCATAACCTCTATCGACGCAAACGATGTGTGCCGTCTGCCCGAAGCATCAAACGGCGATATTCTGACCAATCTGTGCACGCCCTTTTCCGCTTTCAAATATCCGTAAGCGTTAAAGCCTTCTATCAGTATGGTAGCACTCTTAATTCCGGCTTCATCGCCCGGCAGCAAATCCATAATCGAAAACGTATATGAGTTTTTGTTTGCCCACATCTGATACATTCTCATAAGCATCTGACACCAATCCTGTGCTTCGGTTCCTCCCGCACCGGGATGCAATGTTATGATTGCGTTGTTTTTATCGTACTGACCGCTTAACAACGTTTCCAGCGTAAGCTTCTCAACCGTTTCTCCGACATCTTTACATGCCGTTAACACTTCGTCAAGCAGCGATTCGTCGTTTTCCTCCATTGCAAGTTCTATAAGAGTTTGCGTGTCTTCATAGCTTGCAACCAAATTTTCAAAATCAGATACTTTATCCTTTAAATGCTTTATTTTTTGCAACACCTTCTGCGAATTTTCGGTATCGTTCCAAAAGCCCGCGTCTGCCGATTCATTTTCCAGCTCGTTTATCTGAGATTTAAGGCCTTCAATGTCAAAGTGAATCCCTCAAATCGTTTATTTTATCCTGCATAGCAATCAAGTCGAGTCTGCACTGTTCAAGCTCTACCATCATAAATATCACACCTTTCGTTTAACAAAGTTAACACTTATTATTGTCCACAACATTTTTTGTATTTTTTACCGCTGCCGCATGGACAAGGGTCGTTTCTGCCAACCTTTTCACCGCTGCGTTTTACAGTTTTGCTGCCTGCGGCCCCGTTTGTGTTTCCCGGTTCTATAGGCTTGGCAACCTGCTCTCTTTCAACACGCACGCTCGGCTGTGCACAAAGAACATATTTCACGGTATCACGCTTTATGCTCCGGAGCATATCTTCATACAACTCCGAACCCACGTTTCTGTATTCGACAACAGGATCATGCTGTCCGTATGCTCTCATGCGTATTTCGTTTTTAAGCTGTTCCATTTCGTCCAAATGATCCATCCACTTGGTATCAACCACCTGGAGAAGTATAACTCTTTCCAATTCACGCAACACTTCAGGCGTGAACACCTGCTCCTGGTACTGCAAGCGTTCGGTTGCAATGTTATTCAATCTTTGGCTTACTTCTTCTTTGGTTATGGTGTCAAATTCTTCTTTTGCAATATCAAACGTACCCTGAGCATACAAATTGTGATCCGCAAATTCTTTCAGTGCTTCTATGTTCCAATTATCGGCAAATTCCTCCGCTCCGATATACATTTCAACCGCCTCGGTTATTGCGGAATCAATCATGGATATAAACGATTCATGCATATCTTCGCCGTTTAAAACCTGTTGTCTTTGCGCATACACGATCTTACGCTGTTCGTTCATTACCTCATCGTAGCTCAGAACGTATTTACGTTGATTAAAATGCATACTTTCAACACGTTTTTGAGAATTTTCAACAACGCCCGTGAGCATTTTGGACTCAAGTGCATCTTCCTCATCATACGCAACTTTAAGAGTTGACAATATTGATTCTATGCGTTCTGCACCGAACAAACGCATTAAATCGTCTTCCAAAGATAAGTAGAAACGCGATACGCCCGGATCACCCTGACGTCCGGCACGTCCACGGAGCTGATTATCCACACGTCGTGATTCGTGACGTTCGGTGCCTATAATGAACAGTCCTCCAAGCGATAACACTTCCTCCTGCTCCTGCTTTAAATCCTCTTTATACTTGTTGTTATATTTTTGGAATGTTTCTCTTGCGTTTAATATTTCAGCATCATCGGTTTCGGAAAATCCTGTGGCTTCATTTATAAGCTCGTCGGAAAATCCATCTTTGAGCATTTGCGTTTTTGCCATAAATTCAGGATTACCGCCAAGCAATATATCGGTACCGCGGCCTGCCATGTTTGTGGCTATTGTTACGGCACCTTTTTTACCTGCCTGTGCAACAATCTGTGCTTCCTTGTCGTGGTTTTTAGCGTTCAGCACCTGATGCGGCACTCCCCTACGCTTTAACATATCCGACAACATTTCGGATTTTTCTATTGAAATAGTGCCTACCAACACAGGCTGACCTTTTTTATAACACTCCACAACCTGTTCCACAACGGCATTAAATTTAGCTTTTTCGCTTCTGTACACCAAATCGTCCAGATCATTTCGTATTAACGGCTTATTGGTTGGTATTTCAATAACGTCAAGGTTATATATCTGACGGAACTCCATTTCCTCGGTAAGAGCCGTACCTGTCATACCGGAAAGCTTTTTATACATTCTGAAATAGTTCTGGAAGGTTATTGTAGCAAGAGTTTTACTTTCATGCTCAACTTTAACGCCTTCCTTTGCCTCTATAGCCTGATGCAAGCCGTCGCTGTAGCGTCTGCCCGGCATAAGACGTCCTGTAAATTCGTCTACTATTACTATCTGTCCGTCTTTTATAACGTATTCAATATCACGTCTCATGCACCCATTGGCACGCAATGCCTGGTTGATATGGTGATTAATAGCCATATTTGCCGGGTCTGACAGATTCTCTATTCCAAATTCAAGTTCTGCTTTCTTTACGCCTTTTTCGGTAAGCGACGCGGTGTTTGCCTTTTCGTCCACGATATAATCCGCATCAACATCGGTATCCAATTGTTTATCGTCGGTTTCTACAACAACCTTCTTTTTCAGTCTTTTAACAAATTTGTCGGCAAGCTCATAAAAGTCGCTTGATTTGCCGCCCATACCCGATATGATAAGAGGCGTTCTTGCCTCGTCTATCAAAATGGAGTCAACTTCATCTATTATTACATAATTATGTCCGCGTTGTACCATCTGTTCTTTATATATAACCATATTATCACGCAGATAGTCAAAGCCGAATTCGTTGTTTGTTCCGTAGGTTATGTCGGCATTATAGGATGCTTTTCTGTCTTCGGATGAAACATCGTGAATAACCAGTCCGACCGTAAGACCCAAAAACTTAAACACTTTGCCCATCCACTCACTGTCACGCTTTGCCAGATAATCGTTTACCGTTATAATATGCACGCCTTCACCCGTCAATGCGTTCAGATATGCAGGAAGCGTAGACACAAGTGTTTTTCCTTCACCTGTTTTCATTTCGGCAATACGACCCTGATGAAGCACAATACCGCCCATGATCTGCACATAAAAATGTTTCATACCAAGCACACGCCAGGACGCTTCACGTACTGTAGCAAATGCTTCCGGCAGAATATCGTCAAGTGTTTCGCCGTTTGACAATCTATTTTTAAATTCCTGTGTTTTTGCCTTTAACTGTGCATCGGTCAATTTGGAATATTCATCTTCAAGGGCAACCACCTGATCCGCAATCGGTTTTATACGCTTTATTTCTCTTGCGGAATAGGTGCCGAATAATTTATCAAATAAACCCATAAAATTCACCTCGTAAAAACATATTTATTTTATTGTAGCACATATTTGTAAAATTTACTACTGTTTTTATAAAAAATTTATTAAATAATATTTATTGTAAACAGGTTTTGTTTGTGTTATAATCAGCTTAATAAATTTTGAAAGGATGAATACCATGCCTATTAAGATACCGGACAAGCTTCCGGCAACAAAACAACTGGAAAGCGAAAATGTGTTTGTCATGACGGAGTCCCGTGCAATGCATCAGGACATACGCCCGTTAAAAATAGCCATGGTTAATCTTATGCCAACCAAAATTGACACCGAAACACAAATTTTGAGACGTTTGAGTAATTCACCTTTGCAGGTTGAAATAGATTTTATAAGAATGGAATCGCATCAATCCAAACACACACCGGCACAACATTTGGAAACTTTCTACAAAACCTTTGACGATATAAAGTATCAAAAGTATGACGGTATGATAATTACCGGTGCGCCTGTTGAAAACATGGACTTTGAAGAGGTTAATTATTGGGATGAGCTGACAAAAATAATGGAATGGTCGATTACGAACGTAACCTCCACATTACATATATGCTGGGCAGCTCAGGCAGGATTATACTACCACTATAATGTGCCTAAATATCCGCTTGAGAAAAAATGCTTTGGCGTGTTTGAACACAAGGTAAACAGAAAAACATCAAAGCTGGTGCGTGGGTTTGACGATTTCTTCTATGCTCCGCACTCAAGATACACCGAGGTGCGTAAAGAGGATATTAAAAAGGTGAAGGGTTTGGAAATATTGGCAGAATCCGAAGAAGCCGGAATATACATTGTGTTCACGAAAAAAGGCAAGCAAATATTTGTTATGGGTCATTCGGAATACGATGCTCTCACCCTGCACAACGAGTATCTCCGCGACCGCGAAAAAGGGCTTGACACACCGATACCGAAAAATTATTATCCTAACGACAATCCCGCCAAACACCCTGTTGTTAAATGGCGTTCACATTCAAATCTTTTGTTTTCCAACTGGCTGAATTACTTTGTGTATCAGATAACGCCTTATAATATAGACGATATAAAATAACATCTGCCAAACAGATAAAAATTTAAGGGACTGCATCAATCCGATTGAAAAATCTTTTTTGCAGTCCCTTTTTATGTTTATTAAACTTCTAAAATTTCCTTTTCTTTTGCTTCAGCCAAAACATCCAACTCTTTAACGAATTTATCTGTCATATTCTGAATATCTTTTTCAATATTTTTCAGATCGTCTTCGGTTATTTCGCTCTTTTTCTTTAACTCTTTATAATCTTCAATTGCATCACGTCTTACCGTTCTTACTGCCACTTTTGCTTCTTCCGCTCTTTTCTTAACGGTTTTAACAAGCTCTTTTCTGCGTTCCTCTGTTAAAGGCGGAAACGAAAGACGGATAGCTTTGCCGTCATTTGCCGGCGTAAGACCAAGTTCGGATTTTTGTATTGCCTTTTCTATGGCAGAAGTTGCAGTAGCGTCCCAAGGCTGTATAAGAAGCATTCTCGGTTCCGGCACAGATATGCTGCCCAACTGAACTATAGGTGTAGGTGTGCCGTAATAATCAACCATAACCTTGTCCAAAACTGCAGGAGTAGCTCTTCCTGCTCTTATTGTTTTCAGGTCTTCTTCATAAACCGATACCACTTTGTCCATTTTGCCTTTGTATTTTTCATAATTTTCAGCCATAACCAATTCCTCCTGTTATATTGTTGATTTGTTTTCTTTAATTTTCAAAAACCGCAAACGGTTTGCAGCTCTTGATTTAAAATTGCTATTCGCCGTTTTCAGCCATGTATGCATCAATCGCTTCCAAAACCATTTCTTTTGCCTGCTCAAGGGTGGATTCTTTAATCTGAACACCGGCTATTGTCATATGTCCGCCGCCGCCCATCATTTCCATTATTCTCTGGACATTTATATCGCCGAGAGATCTTGCACTGATTATGATTTCTCCGTCGGTATCACACAGCACAAAAGATGCCGACACTCCGTTTATGTTAAGCAATTCATCCGCCGCCTGAGCTATGATAATGTTTACATCCTTGCCGGTTTCACGGCACATTGCTATAGCTATGTTATCGTCTATTATTTCCGCCGTTTTGATTATGTCTGCCTTACGGGTATAGTCTGATATGTTAAGCTTAAACAGATTCTTTATTGCAACCGTATCCACGCCGTGCTTTCTTAAATACGCCGCCGCTTCAAAAGTTCTTGCACCTGTCTTTAAAACAAATTTCTTTGTGTCCAGCACTATGCCGGCATACATACATTCCGCTTCGCCTGTGTTTATTTTTACTCTTGAATCTATGTATTGCAAAAGCTCTGCAACCATCTCACAGGCACTTGACGCGTACGGTTCATGATACACCAAACACGTATTTTGAATAAATTCGCTGCCGCGTCTGTGATGATCAATAACAACAATTTTTTTCGTTCGCGTCAATGCTTCTTTGCAGCTTACCCTTGATTCTTTGTGTGTGTCCACAACTATGACAAGAGTTGACGAATCGGTCATAGCGGCTGCTGTTTCGTCATTGATGAACATGCCTTCATATTCGCTGTTGCCTTCTATTCTCGGCAATATCTGTTTTATTGTGCTGTTTTGTTCAAACACAATATACGGTGTTTTGCCAAGCGTTCTCACGGCACGCTGCAATCCCATAGCCGAACCGAACGAGTCAAAATCCAAGCCGCTATGGCCCATTATTATAACCTTATCCGATTCAAGAATAAATTGCTTTAACGCATGTGCAACCGCTCTTGTACGCACTCTTGTACTCTTTTCGTACTCCTTGGTTTTTCCGCCGTAAAACATTGTTTGACTTTCGTTCTTAACAACAGCCTGATCTCCTCCGCGGCCCAGAGCAATATCAATGGCATTTCGCGAAAGCGACTCGTTGGCTTGAAGTGTTGAACCCGTGCCTATGCCTATACTCATGGTAACGGGAACTTTATAGCTGTCCCCAAGCTCACGGATTTTTTCTATAACGTCAAATTTATTTTTTATATATTCTTCCAGATACTGATGCTCAAATATGCAGATATATCTGTCCCTTTCGGTTTTCTTAAGCACGGCATCTGCCTGTTCCGCCCATTCGTTTATATGTCTGTCTATCTGTGCCAAAAGCTGTGTTCTCTCGGCATCGCCTATGCTTTGTACAAATTCGTCATAGTTATCTATTGATATCAATGCTATATCGGTTTTTTGGTCGTCGTACATTTTTTGCAAACGTACCGTATCGGTATGGTCTATCCAATACATAATCACAACAAATTTATCGCTGCCGTTGTCCTCATGCTTGACAATATTACCACGAACGGTATAGTTATGATCGTTATAGTTCACATTCATATCTATTCCCGAACCGGATTTTAATATCTCCGACCATCTTAAATCGGGAATTATGTTTTGCAAAGGCGTATTTAAAAAATCTTCTCTGTTAAACACCTCTCCAAAGCTTGCATTATAACGTGTTACCATGCCGTCCAGCTCCAAAACCGCCATAGGCAAAGGCAAATTAAGCAACGCATCCGCCGACACGGTATCAATAACATCAGGCAACAGTTTCAAATAATTATTAACGTTATTTTCTCTTTTTAACGCAACAATCACACTATACGCAAAAAGTGCAACAAAAACAGCAGAAACCGCTATCGCCGATACATATTCTTTTAATGCGAGCGACACAATTATTATAACCGCCATTGCCGCAAGCGATATATATGTATATGCCGAAAAGAATCTTTTCAGCTGTTTGTATTTCTGATTACTATTCATTAAACACACTAACCTCTCTCCTGCATGAAAACGCACGTTTTTATGCGGGATAAAACTTAAATTGTCTGTTCATTACGGCTTATTTTACCATATAAACCTTTATTAGTCAATGCCCGTAATTTTTACGCCACGAATTGCCGTATTTACAGTATATTTTTTATATTTATCTTTGTATCGTCTGCTATATTTCCCATCAAAAACTTTGCCTCGTTGCTTTCGTACAATGCGTTTTCTGCGTCGTTATCCTGCAAAAACTGCTCCAATCTCAACATACTTCTTTTAAGATCCTGCAGTTGAGTGTGTTGCATTGTAGACGCGAGAAAAGTATCGTGTTTATCAAGGCTTTCCGACATTTTCTCATATTCTTTATATGCATTGTCAAAGTTGTCTGCACCTATTTCATATATTACGGCGTCTGCATACTGCATTATTTCATCAATGTAATTATTCATCAAAACAGCGTGTACCGTTCCTAAACTTACCACTACCGCCATTAGAACCAGTCCCAAAATAAACGATTTCATTTCTTTTCCCCTCCCTGCTTTAACTGCACAAACAAACTGTTATTGCTGTCAACGCTTGCCAAAAACACATCGTCTATGCTTTTAACCTTATTATTACGCAGCTGCTTCTTCAGCCACGTAACACTTTTTCCGCTTCTTTTAAGCTCATTGTCAATAATTTTTCCGTCCTGTATGACAATGCACGGAATAGTTTGTTTGTCTGCGGGCAGGTTCAAATCCTTTATTGTTACAGGTTGAGCCTCAGTTTTTAAAATCACGCTCAGTCTGCCGTCGGTTTCCAGAATGGCAAAGTCAACATCTTTTATATCTGTTATACTGTTTAAACGCAGTTCTTCGGTTAAATCGTCCAAATTAAATCTTAAACGTTCCATTTCAACGTTGTCAATTACACCGTTACGTATCAGAATGCTCGGTTTGCCTACCACAGCTTCTCTCACCTTTTTGCTCTTCATGGAGGCATACGATAAACCAACCTCGGCAAATAACAGCGTAAGCACGGGAATTATACCGTTTATAAGCGGTACTCCCAAATTATCCATAGGGATTGTTGCAACATCCGATATCATTATTGCAATAACAAGTTCGGACGGTTGAAGCTCACCTATCTGCCGCTTGCCCATTAAGCGTACCGACGTAACGACTACAGCATACAATATCAATGTACGTATAATTATAATAAGCATAAATTCACCTTTAAATAAAATTAAATTCCAATGCTTATTATTAACATTAAATCAATTAACATTCAGATTTTTAATAAATTCTTTTTCTTTCGGAGAAAGAAGTGCTTTTTCCAACAAGTCAGGACGCTTTTTCAGAGTGTTTATAAGCGACTGTTCCCTTTTCCATTCCTCTATTAACTTATGATTTCCGCTGAGCAGCACCTCCGGCACCGTCTTGCCCATAAATTCCGGCGGACGCGTGTACTGCGGAAATTCCAGCAATCCGTTATAATGCGACTCCTCGGTATACGCTTTTTCGCCGCTCAACACGTTATCTATCATTCTCGACGTTGCATCTATAACCGCCATGGCGGCAATTTCGCCGCCTGTCATGACAAAATCACCTATGGATATTTCCATATCCACTATTTCATCCAAAACACGTTGGTCAACGCCTTCGTAATGTCCGCACAATATTATTATATGCTTATATTTGCTTAAATCTATTGCAACCTGCTGGTTAAACACCTTGCCCTGCGGCGACATATATATCGTCAGCGGTTTATAGTCAAGCTTACTTACCACAGACATATACGCATCATATATAGGCTGAGGCGTCATCAGCATGCCTCCGCCGCCGCTGTACGGATAATCATCGCAGCGTTTATGTTTGTCTTTGGTATAATCGCGGATATTTATGAAATTACACTCTATAATGCCGGCTTTGATTGCACGGCCTGTTATGCTCTCTGTAATTACGGCATTAAACATTTCCGGAAATAACGTTAAAACATCAAACCTCATACGTCCAGCAACCCTTCCAGCATATGCACGGTTACCACCTTTTCTTCCAGGTCAACGTTAAGTATAACATCATCTATAACAGGCAACAGGCACTCTTTTAAGTCTTTCGTTTTTACAACATACACGTCGTTTGCCGGAAGAGTTAAAACGTCTGTTACAGTTCCCAATTCCTCGCCCTCGTCGGTTATTACTTTAAGTCCCAAAATATCTTGTATGTAATACTCGCCGTCTTCAAGCTCACCCAGATCCTCACGCAATGCAAGCAATACTGTGTTTTTATATGTCAACGCATCGTCTACGTTATCTATCTGTTTAAATTTTACTATCAGATTTGATTTCTGATATTTGACACTCTTTATTTCCAATTTTATTAAATCGTTCTTTTTTTGGCAATACACATTCGATAAGCCTTCGTAAACATCGGGAGTGTCAGTCCAAGGCGTAACCTTAACTTCGCCTCTGAGACCGTGAGTGTTAACTATTTTGCCAATTTCAAGCATTTGATTTCTATCCATATCAACACCTGCTTTCGTTATTGTATTAACAGCAAATAAGGACGACATAAAATTGCCGTCCTTATTACTAATTCACATTTTAATGCAAACCGGTGTATCTGCCGCATACGGACAAATACCTGTTTCCCGTAATTTACGAAAAACAGCATAAGGCATGGATCAGTCTTGCACTATGTCAACAGTTACACGCTTGTTTTCACGGCTTGCAGCCGCTTTAACAACCGCTCTTATTGCTTTAGCTATCCTGCCCTGTTTACCAATAACCTTACCCATATCACTGTCGGCAACACGAAGTTCCAACGTCAGCGATGATTCTCCGTTGTCAATCTCCGTTACGGAAACCTGATCAGGAAATTCAACAAGGCTTTTGGCAATAATTTCCAATACTTCTTTCATAAATGACATCCATTCCTTTCAAGCCATGCAACGCTTTGATTAAAGACCGCAAGATGGCTGAAACTTACATTAAGCCATTTTTCTTTAACATAGCTTTAACGGTATCGGTAGGCTGTGCACCGGTAGCTATCCATTTTTGAACCTTTTCCATATCAACCTTGAATTCTGCAGGATCAACAAGCGGATTGTATGTGCCAACCTCTTCGATAAATCTGCCGTCGCGAGGGTATCTTGAATCTGCTACTACTACTCTGTAAAACGGAGCTTTTTTAGCACCCATTCTTCTTAAACGAATTTTTACTGCCATTGTTTTTTCACCTCCAATTTTTTTATTTATATAAGTTAAACTTATTAACATTTTAAAACCGGCACTATTTCCTTTTCATCATACGTGCCATCTGTTTCATTTTTTTAGGATCCTGAAACTGTTTCATCATTTTTTTCATCTCTGAAAATTGTTTTAAAAGCAGATTGACATCCTGAACCTTTGTGCCGCTTCCGTTTGCTATTCTTACGCGTCGGCTTGCGTTTATTATGTCGGGTTTTGTTCGCTCGGCATTTGTCATAGACTGTATTATTGCTTCTATCTTTGAAAATCTGCTCTCGTCTATATCAACATTTTCCAGGGCTTTTGTATCAACTCCCGGCAACATTTTAACCAGCTGATTTAAAGGCCCCATCTTTTTGATTTGCTGGAATTGATTTAAAAAGTCGTTTAAATCAAATTCCTGCTTTCTTATTTTTCTTTCAAGCTCTTCTGCTTGCTTATCATCAAAAGCTTCCTGGGCTTTATCTATAAGTGTGAGAATATCACCCATACCAAGTATACGTGATGCCATACGGTCGGGATAAAACGGCTCTATATCGCTCAGTTTTTCACCCATTGCGGCAAATTTTATGCTTTTCCCTGTAACAAACTTGATTGAGAGTGCCGCACCGCCTCTTGTATCGCCGTCAAGCTTTGTGAGGATGACGCCGTCTATATCAAGCTGTTCATTAAAACTTTCGGCTACATTAACGGCGTCCTGACCTGTCATAGAGTCGACCACAAGCAAAACTTCGTCCGGGTCTGCTTTCGCTTTTATTTCCGACAGTTCATTCATCAATACTTCGTCTATATGCAAACGTCCTGCCGTATCTATTATAACAGGATCATTGCCGTGTTTCTTTGCGTGTTCGACGGCAGCAACGGCAATATCCACCGGATTGGCTTGAGTACCCATATCAAACACCGCAATATCCAACTGTTTACCAAGTACCTGCAACTGCTTTACAGCCGCAGGACGGTATACATCACATGCCACAAGCAACGGTCTTTTACCCTGCGTTTTTCTTAAATGCAAGGCAAGCTTTGCACAAGTGGTTGTTTTTCCGGCACCCTGCAAGCCGCACATCATATATACGCTCGGCGGATGCTTGGAATATTTTAATTTATTATCATCGCTGCCCATAAGAGCAACCAGTTCATCGTTAACTATTTTTATTATTTGCTGTGCCGGTGTTAAGCTTTCCAAAACATCCTGACCGTTAGCTTTTTCCGAAACACTTGCTATAAACGCTTTAACAACTTTAAAGTTAACATCTGCTTCCAACAAGGCAAGCTTTACTTCACGCATTGCTTCTTTTATGTCATTTTCACGGACAACGCCTTTTCCCTTAAGCTTTTTAAAAACGCCCTGCAGCTTATCGCCCAAGCTTTCAAATGCCATGCCTATCTCCTTTCGCCCGACAACAGACAATATCAAATATATTCTCTTATATCTTCAATAATATTAAAAACTTCTTGTTCGTCGGTTATCTGCAAGAGCCTTTTTTCCAGCTTGTCAAGATTTGTATTTATGCATTTAAACTTTTTTGCAAGACCAAGTTTGCCCTCGAACATTTCCAACTGTATTCTGGCACGTCTGATATTATCCTGCACACCCTGTCTGCTGATGCCGGCATCACTCGCTATTTCCGCCAACGACAAGTCGCTGTTATAGTATAAATCCAACATATTACGCTGGTTTTCGGTTAACAGTTCTGCGTAAAAGTCGAACAAAACACTTATTTCAAGGTCTTTACTCAATGGCGTAAACACCTCCGTCCGATTTACAAGTGTAAAGGGTTTGTACTTTACACTTGTATGATTTTACAACACATTTATCCGATTGTCAATAGTAAAATTCAATTTTTTTAATCTGCAAAAGCCAATTTGATTATTTTGTATAATCGTCGCAAAAAACGGTCAAAATATTTTCTGATAAATAGTTTTTTCGGAAAGGGATTACACTTTATGAAGATATTTTTTACCGCAGTATTTATTTTGATATTTTCAATAATCGCCATAACCGTCTATAACCGCAGGATACATAGTTATCGAAAAAAGACGGTTAATATATTCGATGCCTTTCTGCCTGCCGACGAACTTATAACCCACGCCAAGGAGCTTGCGTTATACAGTGTGAGCACGCACAAAAAAAGCGATTATTTTGCGTTTGTGAACCGTTTTACACGCAATTTTAATTATATAACCAACGCATACAACTATTTTTCAAAAATACCGCCGGATTCGTATGCCATGCCGTCCTCTACCGAATGGCTTTTGAATAATTACTATGTTCTGGAACGTCAGTTTGCCGATATTGCCGGATCTGTAAACAAAAAAATGTTTCACGATCTACCCGTTATGACAGACGGTGCATACTGCGGATATCCACGCGTGTACGCCTGTGCCGCGGAGCTTATATCACACACCGACGCACGCATTGACGAAGATCTGATACAACAATTTTTTAATGCATATCAAAGTACAGAACCACTGAAAAGCGTCGAGCTTTGGATGCTTCCCACAATGCTTAAGATTGCTTTGACGGAGGCTGTTGCATATATTTGCTACAACGCTTATTCGTCTATATTAAATTACGAAAATGCAAAAAA
>CAJOGA010000009.1 GCA_905233855.1 uncultured Clostridia bacterium | reverse complement strand
TTTATTATTTATAAATAATGCTGTAGCCTTCCAACAGATCGGAGTTTTCTATGGTAACGCTGCCGCCGTTTTCAACAACCCAAGGCATCTTTTGATTTTTCCAATCAGCGAAGAATACCAACGGTATTCTGATGCTGCTTCTTAAAGGAGCAATTTCGATAACCTTGTCTATAGAGTTGATTTTTAATCTTAACATAGCATACAAAACGCCCATTGATGTGAGTCCGCGTGGGTAGTACCACAAAGAGTTTTCGCCAACGGTGTCAATGAACAGGTTCAGCTTGCCGTTTGTGTTCATAACCTTTTGGAATTCCCAGTATTTATCAACATTGTCCAAAAAGTCATGTCCCAGATATGCGGCGTTGAAGTCTCTCCAAAGATTCTGCGAGATCCAGACGGAGTCGGAGCATTCGGAGTGGTTGCAGCCGTATTCTGTCGAACATTTTTGCGTTGCATTGAAGATGTTTTCCTTGTGTCTGTCAAGATTTACAAACTGAGGTTTGAATCCGCACATCATCAAATAGAGCAAGCCGTTTTCGGCGTAGATGTTATATTCGTTTCTGCCTTGCATTTCGCCCGACAAAGGTTCTCTTGTCAGGAACTTGAAGTAACCGTCCTGAGATTTATCAAGGCACACACCGTAGTGGTCGCCGAGCCACAATTCTTTGTTAACTGTATCGCTGATGAGTTTTGCTCTTTCAAGAAGCTTTTCAGCGTAAGATTCATCATCACCCATAATCTTGCTCATTTCTGCAACAGCCTGGAACGCACAGCAAGCTTTTATTGCAAGATATGTCTGTTCTTTGGCAAGGTGTATAGCGGGAATGGAGTCGTCTATGGAGTTTGACGTGCCGACGTTCGGGATACCGTTGCCTGTTGTGTCGGCATCGTAGATGAATTTTGCAAGCTTTTTAATTGTTGCATAGTGCTTTTTAAGCTGAGTCCAATCGCCCTTCATTCTGCAATATGCAAACAGCATAAGTATGAAGTTGGTGTCCTCTTCTATTTCCATGTTAGCCGGGTATTCCATACCGTCCATGTTGTAGCCTCTGCCCAGGTCGTGGCGGATGATGCCTGTGTCTTTTTCGGTAAGCGACCACTCGTAGAAGGTTGGATCTAAATATTCGTCGCACATTGTATAGTAGAACAAACCGTTGTTATATTCAACGTCAACGGTAGAGTCGAACATACAGTTGCCTTCCCAAACAGTGAAGGAGGTTTTGCCTTCTTTATCTATAACGTGTAATGTGTTTAATTTGTAGCTTTGGAATGTGAAGGCGAGGAAGTCCTTCCAGTTTTGCGACAAAGACGAATTTTCAATAACACTGTCATAGAAATGGGATTTCTTTTCTATTTCAGCTTTGTTTTTGATAGCGTATTCACAAACTTCGTCAACGTTCTTGAAGTATTTGTTGTATAACAATTTATAGTGTTCATGATAGATAGATGTTATATCGTCGCTGTTGTGTGTTGCCCATACAAAGCTTACATGAGCCTTGCCGTTTTCGTCAAACTTGAACGGAACGTTAAACAAATTGTTTTCATCCGGCTTGCCGCCTTCTACCGACATAATTTTTTCGTAGCAACGAACGCTTTCCATTTCAACATCTTTATTGTAGAGCTTGAGCTGGAGTGTTCTTGCAAAGTCGCCCAAAACGAAACGGCTGCTTGTTGTAACATCGTATTCAACGGTTAAACCGTCATTTGCCGGTGTTAAAGTTAAATCGTCGCCCTTAAGACCGAAAACAACAGTACCTTCCGATATATTTTTCTTAACCTTAACAAGATTGTGCGGTCTTGTTGATGATTCGAGGTCTATGTCAACATAGAAAAACGGTGCCACCGCAAGCTTTTCGTCCTTTGGTATGAACGGGCTTGTGAAGGTAACGTTCATGTTGTAGCCGTGATTTTTGTTGATATACTTGAATATTACAGAGTTTTGAGTTGCAGACATATATTCAGCATAAAAATTGTTTTCCATATCGGAAAACGGGATATAGCTGTCGCCCGCTTCGCTTTTAACGCCGCAAATCAACTGCGATGCTACTTCTAAGTACATACCCAGCGAGCCGTGTTTTACAACTTTGTTATCAACGTCGAAAATAAGATCAAAACGCGAGCCCATAGTAGCAACAGAACATGACATTTTGTTCATAATTGTGATAACCTCCTGTTTTTTTTAAAATTTCCGTACACTAATAATATCAATATTTGTATTGCATATTCAAGTCAAATATAGTATAATACTACTTAAAATTAGTGTTTTTTTGTCAAGTTGATTTTAAAATCGGGTGGATTATATGGTATTGTATGAAAACAACCGTTTGCGAGACGGTATGAACTTTGAAAGTATATATTTGCAGCAGGAAAGTTTTCCGCTTCATTTTCACCGTGCATATGAGTTTATATATGTGGAAGACGGCAGTATAGACGTGAAAGCAGGCGGAAAGCTTTATTCTTTGCAAAAATCTGACGCCATGCTTATCTTGCAAAATCAGTATCATGAATATCTCAACAAAAACGGTGAAGTTCTGATAAACTTGTTCAATGCAAGTTTGGTGCCTGAATTTGTTGAGCTGTGCGAGGGTAAAAACTTCAGAGAATGTATTTTTCACATAAAACAAATGCCGGAAAAACGTGTTGAGCCAACGGACAATATTTGTGTTATTAAATCATATGTTTATTCAATATGCGGCTCTTTTTTGGAACAGGCAAAGCTTGAAGAAAAAAATGCCAAAACCGCCAGATCGGAAGAAAAAAGAGCGGGTAAGAGCAATCTTTTGCGTGAGATAATAACGTATGTTGAAGAAAACTACAAAAATGAGTGCACATTGATAACCTTGTCTGAGCATTTGGGATATGATTATGCGTATCTTTCAAAATTTTTCAAAAAGCAGACGGGAATCAATTTTATAGAACATGTGAATCAGATGCGTATAAGCCATGCGTGCGAGTTATTGACCAACACCAATATGCCGATATCGGAAATATCCGCCGAGGTGGGGTATAATTCCATAAAAAGCTTTGACCGCAACTTCCTTTCCGAGATGGGAAAAACACCAAAAAAGTACAGAATGTCAAAGCTTGATAAAGCGGAATAACCAAACCTTTATACAGACGGTTGACAATATCGGTAAATTATATTATTATATGTGTTGTGATTTTTTACGGATGATATGTCCGGGAATGAATTTGTAAATAATATTCATTATATATAGGAGGAGATTAAATGAGCACAACGGTTATAGTCGGTGCACAATGCGGCGATGAAGGCAAAGGTAAAGTGGTAGATTATTTCTCCAAAGACAAGGATCTTGTAATACGTTTCCAGGGCGGCGATAATGCCGGACACACTGTGGCTAACGAATTCGGTACCTTTAAACTTCATCTTGTGCCATGCGGAATTTTCAACAGCAAGGCAACCTGTCTGGTTGGTACGGGCATGGTGGTTAATCCGATAGAGCTTAAAAACGAGATGGATCAGATAGCGGCGGCAGGCGTACCGCTTGACGGCTTGAAAATATCAAGCAGGGCACATATATTAATGCCGTATCACAGAGATTTGGATTCTTTAAAAGAACAGTCAGGTAAAGCACATATCGGTACAACAAAACGCGGTATAGGTCCGGCTTATGCAGGTAAAGCTTCAAGAATAAATATCCGTTTCGGCGACCTTGCCGACAAAGAGTATCTGCGTAATCACTTTGAAAGCGTGCTTGAGCAGATAAACAGTCAGCTTGAATACTATAACAGCAAAACATATACCGTTGACGAAGTTATGGAATATTGCAAAGAATGGTACGATTTATTTAAAGACCGTATTGTTGATGCTTTTGCTTTGATTCAGACAGCACTCAAAAATAACAAAAAGATATTGTTTGAAGGTCAGTTGGGCATAATGAAGGATATAGATCTTGGTACATATCCTTACGTTACATCGTCCAACCCGGTTGCGGCATATGCTGCCGTAAGTGCCGGAATACCTGCAAGAAGCATTGACAGAATCATAGGCGTGGCAAAAGCGTTTTCCAGCCAGGTTGGCGACGGACCGTTCCCTACAGAAGTGTTTGACGAAAGATTTGACACTCTCCGCGGCACCGGTGCAAATATAGACGATGAATTTGGAGCAAGAACCGGCAGACCAAGACGTTTGGGCTGGTTGGACATTCCTGTTCTCCGGTTTGCAAATATGGTAAACGGATTTGATGAGCTTGTTTTGTGTAAGTTGGATAAGCTTGACGAATTGGATGAGCTGGAAATATGTGTAGACTATAAATTAAACGGAAAAATATTGGAAATAATGCCTGAAACAAAAGATTTGGACAAAGTTGAAGCTGTTTATGAAAAAGTTCCGGGTTGGAAATCGAGCACAAAAGGCATTAAAAAGTTTGAGGATCTTCCTCAGAATGCCAAAAACTACATTAAGAGAATAGAGGAATTGGTAGGAGTTCCTGTAAACTTTGTCGGTGTAGGACCTGAGCGTGACGATATTGCCGCAAGATAATTTAACAATAACTTTTTTGAGGGGTTGATTCTTATGAATCAACCCCTCATTTTGTCGATAAACCTATCGACAAAATGAATGATTGCGAAAAAGGAAGTTAAATTTTGCCAAAACGAATTCGTCGGCGTACACAGGTACGGTAGAGTTCGTTTTGGCAAAAAGCAAGCAATGGTACGGCTTTTTAAAAAGATGTGTAATTATAATCACGGCCAAATAAAGTTTATTTATTCTTCAAAGCAAAAAAATTATGCCTTTTTTTGCTTGCGGTTAAACGACTTTTTCGACGGTCTGTGAGGGGTTGATTCTTATGAATCAACCCTTTTTATAAATTAAGTAATAAACTTGTCTTAAGTATCATAAAATATATCAGAGCAAGATATACCAAAAAGAGATACAAAAAAGGGGAGTTTTTATGGAATTGATCAAAGAACCTATAAAATTAAACGAAGTGTGCATACAGGATTTTTCCGATGTTATGGTAGACGGTGATGTGATAGTCCCGGACATAAAGCCGGATATCCTGAAAATATTACAGGTTGATGCCAACGCTGTAATAACCAACAAAGACGTTTCCGACGGGAAGGTTACGCTTAACGGTAAGGCGGATTTTAAAATTCTCTATATTCCCGATGACAAGGAACAGAGTGTGAAAAGCATACAGTCAAGCTTTGACTTTGTGCATCTTATAAACGACGCCAAGGCAAAACCGGGGATGAGCCTGACGGTGGAATGTGATGTGTCGCAAATTGACGCTAACATGATAAACAGCAGAAAGATAAACATAAAAGCCATTGTAAGCGTTGACACAAGAGTATATTCCGATGCAGAAATACCTGTGGTTACAGGCATAGAATCGGATAAAAACATTCAGATTAAAACGTCAAAGCTGAATGTGTATAATATAAAAGCCGACACAGAGGCAGATTTTGTGCTGAGAGACAGTCTTGAGGTGCCGTCGGGCAAATCGGGCGTGAGCGAGATTTTAAAAAACGATATTAAAATATGCGACACAGAATATAAAGCCGTAACAGGCAAGGTTGTTGCACAGGGTACCGTGAGCATTTGCACGTTGTACATAAGCGACGATTTAAACCGTGCTATAGACTTTATGGAGCATGAAATACCGTTCACCGAAATATTTGACGTTGATGACATGACAGAAGCTATGGATTGCGATATTGATTTTGAGGTAACCGATTTCAAATGCGAAACGCTTGCCGATTCCGACGGAGACATGCGTGTGCTGGAGACGGAGGTGTGCGTCAAGGCACATATAAAGTCAAGCGAAAACACAGAGCTGGACATGGTTGACGATTGCTACTGCACCGAAGGAGAAATAATACTTAAGCGTCAAAAATACAGCATGGACAAATTTGTTTGTGAAAGCAGGAGCCGTCAGACGTTGAAAGAAATCATATCGGTCGACTCCGACATGCCTCCTATTATGGGGGTATATAACGTGATAACCAAGCCGTACATAACCTCCGCAACAACCGATACCGACAGAGTTATGATTGAGGGTGTTGTTGATGTGTATATTTTGTATCTGAGCGATAGCGATAACAGTCCGGTGTTCAGTTGTAAAAAAGAAATACCGTTTAACTATATGCTCGATGCACAAGGTGCCATGCCGGGTATGAGGTGTGAAATAAAAGCGGAAATGGAACATTCGAGCTACAGCATAAGCGTGGCAAACGAAATCGAACTCAGATGCATAATTGCGTTGCCTGTAAAGGTGTTTGACAAATGTGAGACAGAGCTTATAACCGACGCACAGCTTGAAATGGGTAATAACACAGGCGTTGATGCGTCTATGGTGGTATATTTTGCTCAAAACGGCGACGAGCTATGGGATATAGCAAAACATTACCGGGTTGCGGCAGGCGATATAACAGCATTTAATAATATGGAGGACGGTAGCGTTAAGCAGGGGCAGAAAATTATAATCCCTTGCCGCACAACGGCTGAGTGATAAATATGTAATGTTCGCATCAAAACATATTGATTTTTAAAACACATTGATGTATAATTTAAGCGTTGTTAGTTTTATGAATATTATGAAAGATGTGGATATATATTATGCAAAAGCCAAGGATAAATTGGAGAAGATTTACTGTTATAGTGTTGATAGTAACTGCGATTGTAAGCGCCGGTGTGTTCGGGGCTGTTAAGCTTGCCGATTTGCTTGACACTTTTAAAAACGGCAGCGAAAATGTTGAAGGTATAGACACGAATGTTAAAGACGGCGTGGTTAACTGTCTGATAGTGGGCGTGGATTATGAAGGCTTGCGAACAGACGTTATAATGCTTGCCTCATATAATCTTAAGGAAAATAAAATACGTGTGCTTTCCATTCCGCGTGATACACGTGTTATAATAAACAACAGAGTTCAGAAGATAAATGCGGCACATGCTCTTAAAAAAGTGGAAGGTACTGTAGAAGAGGTTAAAAAGCTTACCGGCATACCGATACACTACTATGTTAAGCTTGATTTTAAAGGCTTCCGAGGCGTTATAGATGTTTTGGACGGTGTGGATTACAATGTTCCTCAAAGAATGTATTATGTAGACCCTACGCAGAATTTGTATATAGATCTGCAGCCGGGTATGCAGCATTTAAACGGAAACAAAGCCGAACAGCTTGTCCGTTTCAGACGATATCCGCTCGGCGATGTGGACAGAATAAAAGTTCAGCAGGACTTCTTGCACGAATTGGTGAAACAGAAAATGACGCCGGCAATAATAACCAAAATACCGAGCCTGTTTGATGAAATGAGTAAATATATGCAAACGAATATAGGTGCAAAAGAGGTTGTGGAATACGCTAAAATTTTGAAAACCTTTACGTCGGACGGCTTGGAAACCTACCAACTTCCGGGTGAGGGAAGATATATAGGCGATGTTTCATACTTCATATGCGATAAGGCTAAAACGGAAACGTTGATACATGAAACTTTCGGCTATCCGAACGCGGTCATCACAACCGCTCCGGTTAACGGGTCTTCATCGACGCCGAAGCCGTCGTCATCAACCGCTACGGCAAAACCAAGCACTTCAACATCGACATCAAATCCGTCAACATCGGCATCGCCTAAACCAACGGCATCATCAAATCCGTCAACATCGGCATCGCCTAAACCAACGGCATCATCAAAGCCGTCAACATCGGCGTCGGCATCGCCTAAGCCTACGTCATCTCCAAAGGCAACAGAGACTGCAAAGCCTTCATCAGGCTCAAAAGACACGGACGAAAAAGATGACCTGCCCGGCAGACCTATAAATCAGGAAGAAGAAGATTTTTCAAAGAAAGACGAATAAAGCAAAACCTAACAAAAAAACGGCGGTGGGAAATATAACCCATCGTCGTTTTTATTTATTGTCAGATGTTTTTATAATAAACAGCAGTCCGTCATCGACGCTTATGCTGCAAACGTTTGTCAACATAACATTGCTTATACCGCGGCTTGTGCCAAGGCAAGCGTCAAACTTGCTGAGCGGGTATTTCATGTTGGATACTGATACGCCCCGTGCGGTGCCGCTTACAGGTATAAAAGACACAATATCGCCCGGCTTGCCGCTTAAAGTGATTTTGGATGAGGTGATGTATATGTCGTTGTTTTCGTCCGACATTTTGCCGTTTTTCCCGGCATCTGATATGATTTTTAACAATAACGCATTGCAAAGAGTGTGGTCAAAACGGCTGCCTATGCCGCCCAATATCAGAATGTCGCTGCCTTTGCCATGCTCGATAGCGTGCCGGACAGCTATTTCGCCGTCGGTTGCGTCCTTTTCTTTCGGATACAGCACAGTATTCAGACCGGCAACAGACATATTTACCGAATCCATGTCTCCTATGACGATATCCGGCGATACGCCCAGCTTTACAGCGTGTTTATAACCGCCGTCGGCACAAATTATATAGTCATCTGCCTGTATAACAGACTTGCAATAATCGTAATCGTTTATATTGCCGTTAAGAAATATTACCGTTTTCAATTGAATTACCCTCTTTTAAAAGAAGCTTAACAGCATTTTCTATGCCGCTTTCCGATTTAAAAATTGACGCGCCGGCAACTGCAATATTTGCTCCTGCCATAACGGCCCGTTTTACGGTGTCGGCATTTATTCCGCCGTCTATTTCTATGTCAAAATCTTTGCCCATTTTGTCCCTTATGTATTTTACCTTGCTTTCAACCTCGCAAATGTATTTTTGACCGGCCCAACCGGGGTTTACGCTCATAACAAGCACAAGGTCTGCCATATTAAGCAAATCTTCTATAGCCGATACAGGCGTTTCGGGGTTTATAACAATGCCACATTTTTTGCCGCATTTTTTAATCAGCGTCAGGCATTTTGAAATATCGTCCGAACATTCTGCGTGTATGCTTATGATGTCTGCTCCGGCGTTGGCAAACAGTTCTATATGTTCAAGGGGATGCTGAGCCATCAAATGTGCGTCAAAGACCATATCAGTGAGAGGTCTGATGCTCTGAACGAACAAGTGGTCCATGGCGGTTTTATTCGGCACAAATTCGCCGTCCATAAAGTCTATATGCAGCCATTGTGCTCCTGCGTTATACAATTTGGCTATTTGTTCATTAAGTTTTGAAAAATCTGCCGAAAGTATAGACGGTGCTATCTTAATCATTTATATTACCAATCCTTTTATTCCCAATCTTTTATAAGCTTTAACTGATTATACAAATCACAGTAGTGTTCGTGTCTGGATGCGGATATTTCACCGCTCTGTACCCGGGCTATAACGTCGCAGCCTGTTTCTTTGATATGTGCACAGTCGGAAAATTTACATTTGCCGATGCTTGACTCAAACTCGGGAAAGTGTTTCGACAAGTCTGCGGCTTTGATGTCGCTGAGCTCGTATGAGCTGAAGCCGGGAGTATCAAACACATATCCGCCGCACTCAAGCTCAATAAGCTCCACATGACGTGTGGTGTGTTTTCCGCGTGATATTTTTTGGCTTAAACCTCCTGTTTCAAGCGTTTTTCCGGTGATACTGTTCAAAACGCTGCTTTTGCCCACACCGCTGTTACCCGCAAACGCCGTAAATTTATCTTTAAGATATTCAGAAAGCTTATTAATGCCGGTATTGTCAATTGCGGAAGTTACAAAAACCTTATATCCTGCGTCTTGGTATATTTTTTCAATTTCAGGGCACTTACCCAAATCTATCTTATTGACGCACAGGCAGGCAGGTATGTTTTTTGCCGATGCGGTAACAAGCATTTTATCCACCAACGCAAGCTGAGGCGACGGAGTTACGGCAACCACTACCACCAATAAGTCGATATTTGCAACGGCAGGACGCACAAGAGAGTTCTTTCTCGGATATATTTCTTCTATCCATGTGTTTTCCTCTTCGGAATTAATGCGTACCAAGTCGCCTGTCATGGGTGTTATGCCGTCTTTTTTAAAGATGCCCCGTGCCTTACACTGTATTGTCTTGCCTTGAACATTGACATAGTAAAATCCGCCAATGCCCTTTAATATTCTTCCGGTCAACAAACCACTTCCTAATCCTGTTTAAACACCAAAAGCTTTGTGCCTATAAAGTTTATTATTATAACCACAGGTGCGACACAGATTTTTGCTGTTATTTCTTTTTTTATCAAAAAGCCGCCAATCACGGCTATATCCGGTATTTTTATTATATTCACCAACACATATATCAATGCCGAGCTTGCTGCAAGCGACACTATGTTAACGCCGTACATACGCAACAGTTCCGCAAAATTTGCACCCGATTTCTTTTTGAATGTCCAGTATTTGTTTGCAAAATAGCTGAACAACACCGCCGATGCATACGATATTATGTTTGCCGCAAGCCAGTGTATAGGCAAAAGGTATACCAAAACCGTATACAGACCATAGTCTATACCTGTGTTCAACACACCTATTATGGCAAAGCGTATGAATTGGAAAAAGCTTTTTTTGCTTTCGCCGTTCATTTTTAAAGACCGCTCCTTTCTATTGAGCATTACTGTTAAAGCCTTTTGTCTCTTTAACCACGTATAGCGGACGGCCTTTAACTTCGTCATAGATTCTGCCTATGTATTCGCCCATTATTCCCAACATTATCATTGTTATGCCGTTAAAGAACAAGGCAATGGTAAGAGCCAACGCCCATGCAGGCATGGTTACAGCCGGCAGGCAAAGCCCTATAATAAGTGCAATCAAAAGATACAAAACGCTTAATGCACAAAGTGTTATTCCTATAACGTTTGCCAATTTCAAAGGCTTATATGAAAACGACGTTATGCCGTCTGCCGCAAATTTAAGCATCTTTTTAAGAGGATACTTTGTTTCACCGGCAAAGCGTTCGTGGCGGTCGTATTCAAGCGGAGTTTGTTTAAAGCCTACCCAGCTTACAAGACCGCGTACATATCTGTTTTGCTCGCTCAAGGATTTCATAACGTCGCAAACTTTACGGTCAATCAATCTGAAATCGCCGGTATCAACGGGTATTTCAACAGTTGTAAGCTTGTCCAATATGCGGTAGAACATAGCGGCAGTTGCTTTTTTAAACACGGTTTCGCCTTTTCTCTTCTTACGCTTGCCGTATACAACGTCATAGCCTTCCTTCCATTTTTCTATCATTTCCAGTATAACTTCAGGCGGATCCTGAAGGTCGGCATCTATTATAACAATAGCTTGTCCCTGTGCGTAATCCATACCTGCCGTTACGGCTATCTGATGTCCGAAATTGCGTGAAAAGTTTATAAGACGCACGCTTGAGTCTTTGTCGCAAATTTGGCTGAGCATATCAGCTGTAGCGTCGCGGCTGCCATCATTTATGAATACAAGCTCATATTCGCCGTCGGATTTTTTCATTACTTCGGTTAAACGGTTATACGTTGTTTCTATAACCGCCTCCTCGTTGTATGCAGGTATTACTACCGAATACTTTATCATGTTAATCGTCTCCCATATAAATAGTTCATTGTTTATATAACCAATACCCATGAGTCAAACCAGCGGAGGAATCCTTCCACATATTCGCCCGATACGCCTTTGCCGGAAAGCACAGGGTAGAACATTGCAAAAAGTATCACCGCAACGGCAACGTATGCGACGGTCAACGCAACTATACGCTTTTGCCATTTTTGGTCTGCGTCATTATACATAGTGTATATGCTGTAGCATATCATAAGCACAACAAACGGCGTGCAAGGGAAGTAGTGATAAATAAAGGTTATTCTTCCGTAGCTTACAGGCATCCACGGCACATACTGTGCCAGGTATGCTATAATTAAAAACAAAGCCGTTTTGTCGCGTTTTTTGAATAAAAGATATATCATATACGCAAATGCCAAAATACCCATCCACCATACAGCAGGGTTGCCGAATGCACTTATGCCTTCTTTTAAATCGCCGTCATTGCCGCAATAGTAGAATATAGGACGGACAATAGTCGGCCATTGATACCACCACGACGAATACGGATGCGTTGCCTCCAACGCACTGTGGTATTCAAACATGTATTTTTGATTGTCTATGATGGTTTTTAACGCACCGCTGTCCGATACTTTTATAAACGGTATATACGACAATGCGTAAATTACGGCAGGTACAGCCACAAAGAATATAACGCACATCAGTGTGCTTTTCAGCATAAAGCGTAAAAAATCACGGCGTTCCTGCTCATTATTATATTTGGCATACAGCGTTACACCCCATTTTGTGAACAACAGCACCGCAAGTCCGGCACCGGCATACACACCCGGCCATTTGCTTGCAATGCCGAGCCCCATACACAAGCCTGACATGGCGAGAGGTATGAGTGTTTTGACAAACGGAGTTTTGTCAAGATCCATAGTCCAGTATTTATACATGTAATAGTACATTGCAATTACAAAAAATGTTACATATACATCTATTGTTGCAATACGCGTTTGAGTAAAGTGCATGAAGTCAAACGCAAACAGCAGGCATGCAGCTGTTGCTAACCATGTATGTTTAAAAATGCGTTTTGCAAAAAGATATATAAACGGCAGCATAAATATGCCGAACAATGTGCCTACTATTCGCCAGCCGAAAGGCGTCATGCCGAACAACTTTATTCCTATGCCGATTAACAGCTTGCCCAGCGGCGGATGAGTTATTTCATACGGATATATTCCGTTTAAATGTTCAAACGCAGTGCGTGCGTGGTATATTTCGTCGAAGTATGTTCCGTTTCTGTAGGAAATACGCTCCGGCGAAGTATCCTGTTCGTCAAACAGCTCGGGTGCGGACGTGTATACAGGAACTACTGTGTTGCCGTTTTGGTCATACAGCACGAGTTCGTTGAGCATTATTTTATAGTGGTCGTTTGTTAAGTAAATGTAACGGCCTGTAATGTCGGTGTCGGCATCCTGCCATGAAAAGACCGTGTTTATGCTTATCGGGTCGGCGGATTGGGTTGTTGTTTCGCCGTCCTGTGAATATTCCACGTTCAGAACGGTGTCGTGGTATGTGCCGAGGAATGCTCTTACCTTTTTTATGTTGACGTTTTCGCCGAAATCCATAACTATTGTATCGCCCTGTTCACCTGTCCAATAAGTTTGCGGAGCAACGTTTTCGCCAAGGTTATACAACGCAACACAGGAATATGCCAGCATTATTGCCGCAAGGATAATAATGTCAATGCGTGTCATTTTTGTTTTGTCAACCAAAAAGCTGTTTATCAGATTTTTGCCGTCCGACGGTTTATTTGCCGCTTTGACTGACGGTTTTTGCTTTTTTGCACCGATGCTTACAGGCTCAATAGTGTCGTGTATGCCCTTTATATAGCAAACGTATGTGATATACAGCATGTACGCAAACGAAGCGACGCTTAAAAGCGATGTAAGCACTATGGCTGTGTCAAATCTGTCATAGGCACTCGGATCGTAGAAAAAGAGTACGTGTGCCGCATTCAGGAACTGACACAAGCTCAGCAAAAGGAACAGCAATGCCGTTTTTTTCGACGGCCGGTGGATAAAAGCAAACACAAGCAGTACAACTGCCGGAAACATGTATCTTTCATGCATTCTGACAGACAGAATAAACATTGCGGTTATGATAAATGCCGCAATATAAAAATATTTGTCCTTGCTTTGATTTTTGAAGTTTTTAATATATATCCACGTCGATGAGGCGACAATAAGCAGTATGAATATTGTTCCGAGTTGTGAATAGGTTAAAAACAGAATCTTTTTTGATGTTTCAACCCAGTTCAGACCGAATATGCCGTACAGGTTATATGCGTTAACCGAAATGTAGTTGTATGATGACATCGTTTCCACGTACTGATTTATGACGTTCATAAGCCCGAACGGCAGACAGCATACAACAAACAAAGCTATGCTTGACACGCCCCAGCCTATAATCTTCCAAAGCTTTTTTGCCTCAAACTTTGGAAGCAGCACATAGTCTAAAGTGGCAAATATTATAACAGGGGCAAATATAGCCATCTGCGGTTTTATAAGCAAACCTATTATATAGCTTAAGTATGCCGGAAACAGTTTGTCTTCGGATATGAAAATAATGCTTAACACCAAAAACAGGGTGTATACAGAGTCTACCTGTCCCCAAACTGAGGAATTTATTATTGCGACAGGGTTGAAAATGTATAAAAATGATATAACAAGCGACACGGTTTGTCCGAATTTTTTGCCTGCACATTTATATATCAGATACCCTGTTACAATGTCGCATATGACAGCCGGAGCTTTAAGTATTACAACGTCTGCATAGGATAACGTCTCAACATGGAACAAATTTCTTATTCCGCCGAGCAGATACATTACGTAAACGTATCCCGGAGGATAGTCGGCAAACGTGCCGGAGGTGTAGAAGCTGCCTATGCCGTTATAAAACACCGACGCCGACCATGCCGAAAAGCATGTCATATCCGCTTCAAAGCCCTTGTATATTGCCGAAATTGCCAATTTTGCTATAAGAGACACGGCAAAAAAAGTCCATACTGTGGGTTTTGAAGAGTTGAGCTTTTTCTTTTTGACTATATCCGTTTTGATGATAGACACATACAACAAAACAGATAATAACGTGTATACCGAAAAGCTGAAAAGAACTGCTGTCATATTGTTTTCTCCTTAATTATAGTACGATGCATTAAAATATGATGTGTTTAAAATACGCTGTAGTTAAATGATGACGGCGATTCCGACAGGGTGTGCAGTATTTTTTCTATAAACACACCGTCGCGGAGCGGACCTGTATAGCCGAAGGTTGTTTTTATTGCAAGGCTGACAAATCCCACCGCTCTGTCCAAAGCCATAGGCAGGCTGTCGCCCGACAATAACGCACCTATCATCACCGAACAGAATATATCGCCTGTGCCGGGATATTCTGCCGGCATGTATTCGCACCACACATTCCAATATCTGTCGTTCATTTTGTCGTACGCAACAACGCCGCAGTTGCCGTCGTCCAGACTCACGCTTGTTATGACGGCAATGCCGGGGCCCATGTCAGTCAGACGTTTCAGCATAGAACGCAGTTCGGAAGCACTGTAACACGGCTTAAACTCCTCGTCCAGCAAAAAACATGCCTCAGTCATGTTGGGAGTTATTATGTCGGCAAAGGATATGTAGTTTTTCATGTTAGAGATTATGTCGTTTGTGAAGGTTGAATAAAGCTCGCCTTCATCTGCAAACACAGGGTCTATAACTATAAGCGTCCCTTTCTTTTTCAAGCGTTGTATATAATCTGCCATTATATCCATCTGTTTAACGGATCCGAAAAAGCCGCTGTAGAAACAGTCAAAGTCTATGTCCAGCTCACACCAATGATTGAGATATTGAGTAAGGTGATCGGTAAGATCCACAAATGAGTAGTTTTCAAATCCTCCTGTGTGTGTTGACAAAACAGCTGTCGGTACGGGGCAAACCTGAACTCCCATAGACGACAGCACCGGAATTATGACAGAAAGCGAGCATCTGCCAAAGCCCGACAAATCATGAACCGCCGCAACTTTGGGCGGGGTTGTTTGTATCATATAAATACCCACTTCCTTAAATGGTTAACTTTACTAAATTATATGTTGTTTTGCACATTTTGTCAATGCCTTTACCCCCTTGTGCGTAAGATACACACCGTCCGGAAAACGTTTTTTATTTATGCTCCTTTGTCAGCTTAAACACAACGCCGCTCAGGAACAAAATTGCAATAAGATTAGGTATCGCCATTAATCCGTTTAAAGCATCGGCGATGCTCCAGACGAATTTTATGTTAATCATTGCTCCGGCGAAAATTAAAAGTATATAAAATATTTTATATGCAAGTATCAGATTTTCGTTGCCTCCCGAAATATAATCAAGAGCCTTCTGCCCGTAAAACGCCCAGCCTAAAATTGTGGCAAATGCAAAAAACAGAATCGATATAGCAATAAATACCGCGCCGAAGCTGCCGAATACTGACGAAAATGCGGCTGTTGTAAGCTGTGCTCCGTCCAGACCGGAATTCCAAAGCGTGCCGCCTTTTGCGGTAAGTATCACCAATGTTGTAAGGGTGCATATTACTATGGTGTCCAAAAACACTTCAAAAATTCCCCACATACCCTGGCTTACAGGGTCGTTTGTGTCTGCCGAAGCATGGGCGATAGGTGCCGAGCCCATGCCTGCCTCATTTGTGAACACACCGCGTGCGACGCCGTATTGTAACGCCTGACGGACAGTGTATCCGGCAACGCCGCCTGCAGCGGATTTTAAATTAAATGCCGAGCTGAATATAAGCTTAAGGGTTGACGGTATCTGTCCTGCGTTTATACACAAAAACACAATCGCCCCCAACACATAAAACACGGCCATGAACGGCACAATTATCTCCGAAACTTTGGATATTCTGTTAACGCCGCCTATCAATACCACGCCGCAAAGCGTAGCAAGAAGAAGTCCGCAAAGCCAATGCGGAATATTAAATACGGTGTTTATCACATCGGAAATGGAGTTTGACTGAGTAATGTTACCTATTCCGAAAGAGGACATAATGCAAAGCAATGCAAAAATTATTGCCATAGGTTTAAGCTTTAATCCGTTTTCTATATAATACATAGGTCCGCCGCTGTATTCGCCGTGTTGATTTACGTTACGGTATTTAACCGCCAACACAACCTCTGCATATTTTGTCATCATGCCGAAAAACGCACTTATGCACATCCACACTATAGCACCGGGACCGCCTGCGGTCAGTGCCGTTGCGACACCGGCTATATTTCCTGTGCCGACCGTGCCTGCCAATGCGGTAGACACAGCCTGAAACGGAGTTATTGACGATTTTGTTTCAGGTTTGTTTTTATTGCTTTTTGAAAACAAACTGCCTATGGTATTTTTAAGTACGGTTTTAAAGTGAGTAATTTGAAAAAAGCGTGTAAACAGCGTAAAATACACCCCGACACCAACCATTAAAGCTATCATGACGGGTCCCCAAAGGAACAGATTAAGCTGTTCGACAGCTGCAGTAAAAAAATCTGACATAAAAGTAATACCAGCCTTTTCAATGTAATCATACGGTTTTATTCTGTCCGAACTGTATAATTATTATACAGTAAAAAATTTTTACATATGCATATATGGCGAACGGTTAAAGGTTATTATTGTCTATCATACAAGAAACCGCACCGTCCGGATTGGCACCCGAACAGTGCGGCTAAAAGCAAATATTTTATTTTTTAATCTAAACTCAAATCGGTTTTGGTGAGTATTTCCGATAAAAAGTTCTGATTAAAGTCAATCAGCCATTTGTTGCCGCTTTTAACAACAGGCAAGGTGTATTCGGCTTCAATTGTTTCATAATCTTTGCTTGTTATACTGTCGCTGATGAATTTATACATTTTCTTTTGCGTGGATAATCTGTCTGCATCTTTTTCGTCTTCATCGGCGTCTTCATCGTTGAACTTGTTTGCGTCAAAACCTTCTTCGGAGATAACATATTCAAGCGATGCCAATGTGAGTTTACCCATATCAGGCTGAGAAACTTTAAGCGTTGCTATTGCGTCGGTATCGGTAGCGGAAGTTATTTCAACGTCAACAAAATCAAAAGCTGACAAAATGTTTGTCATATAAGCGTTTAAATCTTTATCTTTCATGTCAACGGCAATAGAAACCATTTCAGGGTTTGTTGCATGCTTTTGAGCTTTGGTCAGGTTTAATTCCTGAATGTCATCAATGAGTGAGTCAACGGTTTTTTCCGGTGTGGAATATGAGCCGCAACTTGCAAGCATTACTGCAATAAGAGTGAATATCAATAGTTTGGTTATTTTTTTCATGTGAAAAAATCCTCCTGTTTAATAGTTGTTATTTGATATGCCTTCGTTATGCTGAAGATATTTTTCCTTCAACATGAGTGAATATACCATTTTCATTTACAAAATATTCTTCGACTATTATACCATACATCAGTAAAAAATCAAGTTTTTTTTGCCGCACAACTCTATTTTGTGTAAACATCTTAAAACATTGCACGCTTTCAAGAAAAACTATTGTTTTCTTGAAGTCTTTATTATATAATATAAAAGTTATAATAGGATTTGTGCAGTCTTGCATAAAATGTTATTTAACAGAGTATTTCAGAAGGGATTGATGTTATGATGCATACTTTCAAAGGTGGCATGCACATTACAGATAGCAAAGCTTACACAAATAAGCTCCCTATACAGACTATGTCTGCAGGTGATTTGTTATACTATCCGCTGCAACAGCATGTGGGGGTTATGCTGTCGCCGGTTGTCAGTGTGGGCGACAGCGTGAAGATAGGTCAGCTTATAGCCGACAGCGATGCATTTATATCCGCACCTATCCATGCATCTGTTTCGGGAACTGTTAAGGATATAGGTCTTTACCCGCATCCGTCAGGCGTAAAGATGCAGTCGATCGTGATTGAGAACGACCATCAGGACGCTGTTGACCCAAGCGTACAGCCGATGGATGACTATTTTAATTATACCCATGATCAGCTTATTAAAATCATACGCGATGCCGGAATTGTAGGCATGGGCGGAGCAGGATTTCCAACCCATGTAAAACTGTCTCCTCCGCCGGATAAAAAGATAGATTATGTTATAGTAAACGGTGCGGAGTGTGAGCCGTATCTGACGTCCGATCACAGAGTTATGCTTGAAACGCCTGACGATATAATATACGGTTTAAAAACACTTATGTATATTCTTGGCCTGAAAAGCGGTTATATTGGCATCGAGGCAAACAAGCAGGATGCCATTGAAACCCTCCGCAAGCATATAGACGCAGATGAATATAAACAGATAAACATTGTTCCGCTTAAGACAAAGTATCCGCAAGGCTCGGAGAAGCATCTTATAAAGGCAATAACAAAACGCAGCGTTCCGTCGGGCGGATTGCCGGCAGACGTGGGTGCGATAGTTGTAAATATAGACACCTGTGCCGCAATAACACGCAAGCTTAAAACCGGTATGCCTCTTATACGCAGAATAGTTACCATATCGGGCGACGCCATATCTACGCCAAAGAATGTTTCGGTGCCTATCGGCGTGCCGTTTAAAGAGTTGATAGAAAATGCCGGCGGCTTTTCACAAGAGCCTAAAAAGATTATAATGGGCGGGCCTATGATGGGTATGGCACAGCACAATCTTGATACACCGGTAGTAAAAGGAACGTCGGCACTGTTGTGTCTTACAACAGATGTGTCGCTTTTTGATACTACAGGCAACTGCATACGTTGTTCAAGATGTGTGTCGGCATGTCCTATGCGTCTTGCTCCGCTGTTTTTGAAGAAGAATGTGTTGGCGGAAAATTACGAAGAATGTGAACGTTACAATATCATGGACTGCCTGGAATGCGGTTTATGTTCATATGTCTGTCCGAGCAGACAGCATCCTTTGCAGTATATAAGAATGGGCAAAGCACAAATAACGGAAAATAAAAGACGGGGAGGTCAAAAATAATGTCGGAAAATACAATATTCAGAGTTTCTTCATCTCCTCACATAGCAACAAACGAGACAACATCACGCATAATGGCGGACGTTCTTATCGCACTTATGCCGTGCGTAATCGTCGGCACGTTCCTGTTCGGTATACGTGCGTTGGCGGTTGTACTGACGTCTGCGGCGGCCGCTATGTTTTTTGAATGGGCTTATCAGAAAATAACCAAACAAAAAATAACCACCGGCGACTTGAGTGCCGCCGTTACGGGCGTGCTGCTGGCACTTGCCTTGCCGCCTACCATACCTTTGTTTATGGTTATAATCGGTGATTTGTTTGCAATAGTCATTGTTAAACAGCTGTTTGGCGGTATAGGCTGTAATTTTGTAAACCCGGCTCTTGCGGCAAGAGCGTTTATGGTTGCGGCATGGTCGGCACCTATGACGGCGTCGTACGCAACTCCGTTTATGTCAGGCCCCGACGCTATCACATCCGCAACTCCGCTTGCCATTTTAAAGGGTACTGCGGCTGAAGGTATAATGCCGAGCATAACGGAGGCATTTATGGGAATTAAAGCCGGATGTATCGGTGAAGTGTCCGGCATTATGATACTTGTGGGTTTTGTGTATTTGCTCATACGCGGGGTTATAAGCTATAAATCCACGGTTACATATCTTGTTGTGTTTGCCGCTTTAACATATCTTTTCGGCAAGACACCGTTCAGCCTTGAATTTACTTTGTATTCACTGCTTACGGGTACGGTTTTGTTCGGTTCTGTGTTCATGATAACAGACTATACCACAAGCCCGTCCACCGACAAGGGCAGATATGTGTTTGCGGCAGGCTGTGCGTTGCTGACCTTCCTTATAAGACGTTTTGGCGGTTATCCGGAAGGCTTCACCTACGCCGTTTTGCTTATGAACATATGCGTTCCTTTTATAGACAAATATATGATACCAAAAAAATTCGGTGCACGTAAAAAAGCCGAACAAAAACAGTAAAGGAGCGGAGATTATGAAAGATAAATTTAACTTAAAAGAAATAATCACCTTATCCGTAACGTTGTTTCTTATATGTTCGTTGGCGGCGGTTGTGCTTGGCTTTGCGAACAGCATAACAGAGACAAAGATAGACGAAAACAACAAAGCCGCTCTTGAAAAATCGCTTAAAGTAACAATGCCGGAGGCTTCAGATTTTCAAAAGATGTTTGAGGATGGCGTCGTTCCCGATGCGGAGGTTTTTTCCGATGTCGGCAAGAACACCGATGTATATGAGGCCAAAGACGGCGACGGTAATGTTGTGGGTTGGTGCGTAACAACTGTGGTTAACGGATACAAGCCGGGCATATCGCTTGTTATAGGAATAAACAAAGACCTTACCGTTTCCGCAATAGACATTCCGCCTTCGCACAGCGAGACGCCGGGTTTGGGCGGCAACATAACAACCGATTGGTTTAAGGCGCGTTTTGCGGGCAAAAGCAGTGTTGTCATTGTGAAACGGCCTGCGTCCGCCGACAATGAAGTTCAGGCGATAACGGGTGCGACAATGTCGTCAAGAGCTGTGGCAGAGGGAGTTAACAAATCGCTTGAGATTGTCAAAGCTATTTCAGAAGAAGGAGATGAGCCTGAAAATGAATAAAACAGTTATAAAAGATTTCACCAACGGTCTTATAAATGAAAACCCTACATTTGTTCAGCTTTTGGGCATGTGTCCTACATTGGCGGTTACAACCTCGGCGATAAACGCTATCGGTATGGGATTATCCGTTACGGTGGTGCTTACTGCGTCGAACGTGTTTATATCGCTTTTGCGTAAGGTTATACCTTCAAAAATAAGAATAGCGTCGTTTGTTGTAATAATAGCAACATTTGTAACGCTTGTGCAGATGCTTCTTAAGGCGTACATACCTGTGCTGGACAATGCTTTGGGTTTGTTTATTCCGCTCATAGTGGTAAACTGTATAATACTCGGCAGAGCAGAGGCGTTTGCCTCTAAAAACAGCGTGGGACGTTCTGCTGTCGACGGTTTGGGAATGGGGCTTGGATTCACGTGTGCGTTGACGATTTTGGGCTGTGTGCGTGAGATATTGGGCAGCGGCTCAATATTCGGTTTTGCGATTCCGTTCCTTTCTGAAAATCCGGCGGTTGTAATGATACTTCCTCCGGGCGGATTTTTTGTGCTGGGTATAACGATTGCAACCGTTACGGCGGTAAGAAACAGAAGAAAGGCGGGGAAGGACAATGCTTAAAGACATACTTGTTATAGCACTTGGGGCTGTTTTAATAAATAACTTTGTGTTGGTAAGATTTTTGGGTATATGTCCGTTTTTGGGTGTTTCCAAAAGCACGAAAACCGCTTTGGGTATGGGCATGGCGGTAACCTTTGTAATGACGGTGGCATCGTTTATTACGTATCTGGTACAGCAGTATCTGCTGGTTCCGTTTCATATAGAGTATCTGCAAACGATAGCTTTTATACTTGTAATATCAGCATTGGTGCAGTTGGTTGAGCTTGTGTTGCAAAAGACCAGTCCGGCACTGTACAGTGCGTTGGGAATATATCTTCCGCTTATAACAACAAACTGTGCCGTGCTTGGTGTAGCGATTTTGGCTACACAGGAAGGCTATAACCTGTTGTATTCAACGCTGTTCGGATTTTTTGCGGCAATAGGCTTCACACTTGCGATAGTGTTGTTCTCCGGCGTGCGTGAGTTTATAGACGAATCTAAAGTTCCCGCTCCTTTCCGAGGCTTTCCTATTGCATTGATAACAGCGGGACTTATAGCACTTGCGTTTATGGGCTTTTCGGGATTTTCAATATCATAGGCATAAGGAGTTTTTGAAATATGAATAGCATTTTATACAGTTTTGCTGTGCTTGGCAGTTTGGGACTTTTGTTTGGTCTGTTGCTGGCATTTGCTTCGGGGATTTTTAAGGTAGAAACCGATGAAAGAGTTGAAGAGATAACGGCTCTGTTGCCCGGAGCCAACTGCGGCGGATGCGGATATCCGGGCTGCAGTGCGTTGGCTGCGGCGATAGCTGACGGAACTGCTGCTATAGACACATGTTCTGTGGCAAAGAAGGAACAAATCGATAAAATTGCAAAAATAATGAATGTAGACGCCGGCACACAGTCGCTTAAAAAGGTTGCCGTTGTGCTTTGCAGCGGCACGTGCGATAAAATATCACGTAAATACGAATATGACGGCATACGTGATTGCAGAGCGTTAACACGTTTGGGCGGCGGAGAGAAGGATTGTATATCGGGTTGTGCCGGTTACGGCACATGTGTAAGTCATTGCCGCTTTGATGCAATAGCAATAAAAGACGGCGTGGCTGAAGTTGACCGCGAGAAATGCGTCGGATGCGGCGTGTGCGTTGCTGTCTGTCCAAAAAAGGTTATAGCGTTGGTGCCTAAGAAAGAGGCAAAGGCAGTGCTGTGCAATAATCACGACAAAGGTGCGGCTGTGCGGACATATTGTGCGACAGGCTGTATCGGCTGCGGAATATGCAAGAAAACATGTGAACACGATGCCATTGCTTTGGAAAATAACCTTGCGGTTATTGATGCCGAAAAATGCACAAATTGCGGTGCATGTGCAGAGAAATGTCCGAGAAAGGTAATACATCAGATAGGTTAAAAAAGACAGAATAAAAAGGGTTGCAACAAAATGATTTTTACAGATCATTTTACCGCAACCCTTTTTAATATGTGTTAATTCTTAATTTGTATGGTCTTTTAACCCGCTTAAGAAAGCCTTTGTGCGGGTGTTTTTAGGATTATGTATAACGTCCTCCGGCGAACCTTCTTCAAGCACACGTCCATCTGCCATAAACACTATTTTGTCGCTAACGCCTTCGGCAAAGTCTATCTCATGCGTTACGATAACCATTGTTACCTTTTGTGCCGCAAGCGAACGGATAACCTTCAAGATTTCACCTGTGAGTTCAGGGTCTAAAGCGGAGGTTGGTTCGTCAAAGAATAGCACACGCGGCTTCAACGCCAGTGCCCTTGCGATAGAAACTCTTTGCTTCTGACCGCCCGAAAGCTGACACGGATAGTTTTGAGCCTTTTCACTGAGCCCCACTCTTGCAAGAATATCCTGTGCGTTTTTGAGTATGGCGTCGTATATCTGCTTTTTGTTTTGCTTAAAGGCAGGATTTTGCTTTGCCAGCAGTTTTGGTGCAAGCATGACGTTGTCTATGACATTATATTGCGGAAACAGGTTAAAATCCTGGAATACAAGACCGAAATTCAGTTGCTTTTTGCGTATCTCATCAGATTTTAACTTGCCGTCGCTGTCGGCGTCGAACAACAATTCACCGTCGAGCAGAATTTGCCCTTTATCGGCTCTTTCCAAAAAGTTTATGCATCGCAGGAGAGTTGTTTTTCCACTGCCGGACGAGCCTATAAGCGATACAACCTCGCCCTCCTCCATGGAAAAACTCACACCCTTTAACACTTCTGTCTTACCAAAGCTTTTGTGTATATTATTTACTTCCAATATATTCAATCTGATACACCTCTCTACTCAAAGTAATCCAATTTTTTCTCAATTCTGCCGAAGAGTATTGTCAGCAGTCCGTTAAACACGAGAAAATAAATTCCCGTTGAGAAAAGAGGCCAAATCAAACCTTGCTTTGTGAACCGTTCCGCACACATAAGTATTTCCGTAACGCTTATAACCCTGGCAAGCGATGTATCTTTTACGAGGGTTATAACTTCGTTGCTTATAGGAGGTATAATGCGTTTTACCACTTGGAACAATACTACCTTGAAAAACGCCTGGGTTTTTGTCATACCAAGCACTTGACACGCTTCATACTGCCCTTTTGAAATCGACTCGACACCGCCGCGGAATATTTCTGAAAAATAGGCCGCATAGTTTATGACAAAAGCAATCAGAGTCGCTGTCATTCGGGAGCTTATGGGTATACCGAATAACAGCCCCGGTGCATACATTACCACGAATAACTGGAGCAACAACGGCGTGCCGCGTATTATCCATACAAAAGTTCTTGAAACCCAGCATAACGGTTTGAATTTTGACATGGAACCGAAACAAATAATCAAGCCGAGCGGCAAGGCCATGAGCAATGTCAACACAAATATAATACAGTTTGAAATAAAACCGTCGTTAAGTGAAGATATTATTGTTTGAACGTTGCTGTTCATGTTTTAAACCATACTTTCCTGATTGTATTTGAGGTTATTATTTTGATTTTACAACCATAACCTGTTTGTTTTGCATGTAAGGAACGGAAATACTCATGTTTTCAAGTCTTTCCTCTGTGATTGTCATGCCGTTCCAGATACAGTCTATATTCTTTGAATTAAGCTCCATCTCTTTTGAATCCCAGTTAATTTCAACAAATTTTGCTTTAACGCCAAGTTTTTCACACACAGCTTCTGCAAATTCGGTTTCAAAACCGATAAGCTTTTTATTGTCGTCATAGTAGTTCATCGGTGCAAACAGTGTTATACCTATAACCATTTCGCCTTTAGCTTTGATATAGTCAAGGTCGCCTTCTTTAAATTCTGTTTCGTTTGCTTTTCCGTCCTTTATGAGCAAATCGGAAAGCTTATAATTTTTTGCTATTTTTTCCAATGTGCCGTCTTTTGCAAGCTCTGCAATTGCAGCATCAACAGCTTTTACGGCATCGCTGTTCTTTCTGAATGCTATACCGTATTCCTCAGGGTCAAAATCTTTTCCTTCAACAACTTCAAGGTCAGCATAGTCTGTGCCTTCGCCTATCGAACCGATAGATGTAACATAGTCAACCACAGCTATGTCAGCCGTACCTGCTTTAACCTCCATCAATGCTTTTGCCATTGAATCAACAGGTGTGAATTTTGCCTTTGCAAAAAATTCGTCCTCGTTTGCCAATTCATCGCCGGCAGAACCTGCTTCGGCAACAACGTTTGCACCTTCAACAGATTTTGCATATTCCGCAGGGTCTTTTGATGAGCCGCATCCTGCTAACAAACCTATTACCATTACTGCCATGAGTATAAGTGCTAATGTCTTTTTCATTTCTTCTTATCTCCTTTTTATATGTGTAATATTTGGTATCTATTACTTTAACACTGTATCACGATAAAATCAACACATTTTTGAATTTTTATGCATCTTTTTGCCGGACAATTTGCACCGCATGACAAAAAATATTGATTTTTGTATTGATATTTACAAATATTTATAATAAAATTAAATCCGATGTGAGATTATAATTTGTGAAGGGGAGACAGTATTATAATGAATGAACTTTTAAAAAATCTTGAAAAGATATCTTCGTCTGTCGGCACAAAGATAGACTATACCCAGGGCGGCGGCGGAAATACGTCGGTCAAGCTGGACGACCGTCAAATGGCCGTTAAAGCGTCGGGGTTCAAATTAAAGCAGATTACACCGACGGACGGGTACGTTGTTGTGGACTACAAAAACATAGCACAGTATCATAAAACTGTCGACACATCGCGTGATGTTGATTTGGAAAAGGAAAGCTCCGCTTTTGTGTCGCAGAACATATTGGATATTGAAGGACTAAAAAAATTACGTCCGTCGGTTGAAGCAGGATTCCATTCAATACTGAAAAAATACGTTGTACACACACATCCGGTATATGCAAATATAGTTTGTTGCAGTAACGGCGGCGAGGCACTTGCAAGAAAAATCCTTGCAGGTAAACCTTATGAAATGATATGGATACCTTACATAAATCCGGGCTTTAGCTTAACGCTTAAAATGCACGAAGAAATTGAAAAATGCAAGAAGGGAACAGGCGTTTTCCCGTCTGTTGTGTTTATGGAAAATCACGGTCTTGTTACAACAAGCGACGATGCCGACGAGGCACTTGCCCTGCACTATGACGTCAACAACACCATAAAAGAATATCTTGGCATAGACGATTTTCCTGCTCTTAAACTTGATCGGGAAGGCGATAAATTTGTGAGCAAAACACCGTTTGTGGAAGAATTTCTGAAAACGCATCCTATAACCGTTTTTGACGAGTTTGCACTTTATCCGGACCAGTTGGTTTACTTAAACAGCAACCTCAAAGACGGAAAAATCAAATATGAAGGCGGTAAATTGTGCTACGATGTTTCTGCGTCGGAGGCGGAAACTGTTGAAGAAACGCTTTTGGCATACATATTTGTTATAGATGCAATAGAGAAAAAAGGTCTCGGAATACACACGATGGGTCAGGCAGGCATAGACTTTATAAACAACTGGGAAAGCGAAAAATACAGAAAAAGTTTGGCTAAATAATGAATTTTTTAAAATAATAAGGGAATTTTTGTATTGACTAAAAACGCTATTGCAGTTATAATATACAAAGGTGTTTGTTTTTACGGTGCGGTTTTGTGAGTATGACAAATTTGTCCTTACGCAGAGCTGCTGATAAAAACATAAATAACATATTAACACATACTTTAAAATTGTGTAAGGTGTGTTAATATCGGGAAGCGTTTTAAATGCGGAGCCGATACAATTAAAGGGAGGATTTTACACTGATGAAGACAAAAAGTATCATCTGGATTGTTATTTTTGTCCTTGTGATAGCGGCATTGAATGTTGTTGCTTTTGCGGGCATAAATATAGCCGGATACAGCTATGGCGGAGTTTTTGATAAGGATCAGGGCATTAAACAGGGTATAGACCTTGCCGGTGGTTCTATAATCACTTTCGTTGCGGAAGATGAAAATCTTGTGCCGTCCAAGGAACAGATGGATGTTGTGCGTTCAATATTCAATGCACGTTTGCTCGGCAAAGGTTACACCGAAAACAGTATAAGCATAGACGGTAACAAAATAACCGTTGAAATACCGTCGGTTTTCGACACCGATGAAGCTGCAAACCTTTTGGGAAGCACAGCTCAGCTTACTTTCAGAGATGCTGACGGCAATATATTGCTTGACGGTGCAACAGACATAAAAAGTGCGAAATACGAATTCGGACCTGTTGCCTCAAATTCAAACTCTATTCCTCATGTAATAGTTGAATTCACACCGGAAGCAGTTGAAAAATTTGCAGACGCAACAGCTGCTGCAGTTGCAAGAACAAGTGAGGGTAAAAACTACATTTCGATATTCATGGACGAAACTATGATTTCTTCGCCTATGGTTAACGAAAAAATAGATTCGGACTCATGCGTTATATCCGGTTCGTTCACACCGGCAACGGCTAAAGACCTTGCAAACCAAATCAAATCCGGTCAGTTGCCGTTTAAATTAAGTATATTAACAAAAGACTCTATAGGTCCTCAGCTTGGTGAAAAGGCATTGCCTTCAAGCATCACCGCAGCTTTCTGGGGTATATTGTTTATCATGTTGTTCATGATATTGATATACAGATTACCGGGTTTGGTATCAAGTATCGCACTTGCTTTCTATATTGCATTGGTTGCGTTTATAATCGGTATTTTCAGAGTAAACTTAAGCCTTTCCGGTATAGCGGGTATTGTGCTGTCGATAGGTATGGCGGTTGATGCCAACGTTATCGTGTTTGAACGTATAAAAGACGAACTCAGACTCGGTAAAACGGTTGGTGCGTCGGTAGATGCCGGTTTTAACAGAGCTATGTGGGCTATATTGGATGCTAACATAACCACTCTTATCGCTGCTGTAGTTCTTTACTTCTCCAACATAGGAACGGTTAAGGGCTTTGCAATCACTTTGATAATAGGTACTGTAGTAAGCTTGTTCACTGCAATGTTTGTTACAAGATTCTTGTTAAAACAAATTGTGAACTTGAATATAAAAAATCGTTTCTTATACGGAGTTAAGGGGGAATCTAAAAATGTTTAGTTTTACAAAGAATAAGGTTTGGTTTCTTTTGCTCCCTATAATCATAATAGCTATCGGCGTTGTTTTCTATTTCGTTAACGGCGGTTTTAACATGGACATAGACTTTGTCGGCGGTGTTAAAATGACAGTCGCTACAGAAGGTAAAGCAGATATGACTAACGAAGCGGTTAAAGACGCTGTCAAAGCCGCAACCGGTATAGACGCTACCGTTCAAAGCGTCAGCACAAATCAGATGATGATAAAAACAGTTCCTATCACAGACGAACAAAAAGATGCTGTGTTTGCAGCCGTAAAAGAAAAGTTCTCTCTTACAGAGGAACAACCGTTGTCAACTTCAACGGCATCGCCTAACTTTGGTATAGAGATGCAACAAAAAGCTTTGTTGTTTGCCTTAATTGCGGCATTGTTGATGCTTGTATATATCAGCATACGTTTTGAATGGCGTTCCGGCGTTATGGCGGTTGTAACATTGCTTATGAACGTACTTGTTATGGTTTCGGTATACGTTACATTCCAAGTGCCTATCAACACAACCTTCGTTGCGGCAATCCTTACAATCATAGGTTATTCCATCAACGATACAATAGTTATCTTTGACAGAATACGTGAAAATGTAAGAATGTCCAAAAAGGAGAGCTACAACACAATTGTTGACCGAAGCATAGCACAGTCTATCACACGTTCGATAAACACAAGTATAACAACGCTCATAACAATAGTGTTGCTTTACATTCTTGGTGTTCCGTCGGTTAAAGACTTTGCATTTCCGCTTATCATAGGTGTTATCATAGGTACTTATACATCTATATTTGTTGCAAGTCCGTTGTGGGCAGCATGGAAAGAAACCGAAAGACTTTCTCAGAAACAGAAAAAATCCAGATAATCGGTTTAGCTGATTGATAGAACATACCGGAACATGGTGCTGTTATACGCTGTGTTCCGGTTTTTGCTTAAATTTTAAAAAATGTATTGTAAAAATTTAGGGTTTGATGTATAATTATCATTCGTAGACATGTGTATAAAAAACTCCGGGGAGGAATTGTATAATGGAAAATAACGAACAAAACTTATCGGAAATATTGCAGATACGCCGTGATAAATTGGCTGAACTGCAACAGATGAATAAAAATCCTTTTGATATAACAAAATACGAACAAACACATTCGTCAAAACAAATTCTTGACGGTTTTGATGATTTGGAAGGCAAACGTGTAAGCGTAGCGGGCAGATTGATGTCAAAACGCGGCATGGGCAAAGTAGGCTTTTGCGACATGCAGGATAACGAAGGTAAAATACAGCTTTTTGTAAAGAAGGATCTGCTTGGCGATGATGAGTACGCTTTGTTTAAAAAGTACGATATAGGCGATATTGTAGGTGCTGAAGGAGTGGTGTTCCGCACTCAGACGGGGCAGGTATCTGTGAAGGTTGACAAGATAACAATGCTGTCAAAATCGCTGTTGCCGTTGCCGGAAAAATTCCACGGTATGACAGACACCGACCTGAGATATCGTCAAAGATATATAGACCTTATAATGAACGCAGACGTTAAAGACACTTTTGTTAAGCGTTCGCAGATTATATCCGCAATTCGTGCATATTTGAACGGATTGGGTTTTTTGGAGGTTGAAACTCCGATGCTCGTTTCCAATGCAGGCGGTGCGGCTGCAAGACCGTTTGAAACTCATTTCAACGCTTTGGACGAAAACTTTAAATTAAGAATTTCGCTGGAATTGTATCTGAAACGTCTTATAGTTGGCGGAATGGACAGAGTGTATGAGATAGGCAGAGTGTTCAGAAACGAAGGACTGGATACACGTCATAACCCGGAATTTACACTGATGGAACTGTATCAGGCATATACCGACTATCACGGTATGATGGAGCTCACCGAAAATCTGTATCGTCATCTGGCACAGACGGTACTTGGTACAACAAAAATAGTATATAACGGTATAGAGATGGATTTAGGCAAACCATTTGAACGCATAACAATGGTTGAGGCTGTTAAAAAGTATTCAGGTGTGGACTTTAACGGTATACACACTCTCGATGAAGCACGAAAAGCAGCCGATGAACATAAGGTAGAATATGAGGAGCGTCATAAAAAGGGCGATATTTTGAATTTGTTCTTTGAAAAATATGTTGAAGAGCACTTAATTCAGCCTACATTTGTTATGGATCATCCTGTTGAGATTTCTCCGCTTACAAAGAAAAAGCCTGATAATCCTGAATATGTTGAACGCTTTGAATTTTTCATGAACGGTTGGGAGATGGCTAATGCGTATTCCGAGCTGAACGATCCTATAGATCAGCGTGAACGCTTTAAAGCACAGGAGGAACAGCTTGCTCAAGGCGACGAGGAAGCGAATACAACCGATGAAGATTTTATGCGTGCATTGGAAATAGGCATGCCTCCTACAGGAGGTATCGGATTCGGTATCGACCGCATGTGTATGCTGCTTACTGACTCTCCTGCTATAAGAGACGTGCTGCTCTTCCCGACAATGAAGCCACTTGATAAATAAAATGGCTTAACAGTGCGGTTTTGCGTGTGGCGGTAATTGTGTTTACCACTTTTTTACCACTTTTGAAAATTTAAGAGCTGAATTTAATATGCATAACACAAAGACGTTGCTTGAGAATGGCGGCGTCTTTTTTATGTGCAATAAGTGGACGAATGTTCGTTGAAATTGAGCAATTATTATAAGTATAGTTATAATAATTGTCATCAAATATGAAACTTTTGACCCTAAAATAAGTAAAATAATTCAGACACAGACGCAGTTCCATATCATTACAAAACGCTTTAATTTAATCAATATTATAAAAATGATAAAATTAAGCTTGACGTGCGATACAATTAGTGGTATGGTGTAAATGTATGGAAGTATAATAAAAAATAAAAGGGATTTATTATGAGGAAATTTGATTACAAAAATAATTATAAAAAGTTATTAACCCCTGATGTAGTTGCGATGCTTACGACCATTCACGAATATAAGGGCAAGCATGACAGTGTTATTGATGCAAAAAGCGATGTTCTTGAGCGGTTGGTTGATATTGCAAAGATACAGAGTACAGAGGCATCGAACAGGATTGAAGGCATCATCACGACCGATGAACGCCTGAAAAAGCTTGTTCAGGATAAAACGATGCCCAGGACAAGGAGCGAAAAAGAGATAGCCGGGTACCGAGATGTGCTTGCGACGATACACGAGAATTATGAGTATATACCGCTTCGTCCTTCGATAATACTTCAGCTGCACCGTGATTTGTACAAGTTCAGCGGTTCTTCTATTGGCGGAACCTTCAAAAACTCTGACAATGTCATTGCAGAAGAACTGTCAGACGGTACGAAAAGGATACGCTTTCAGCCGGTTTCGGCATGGGAAACTCCCGAGGCGGTTGAGAGCCTTTGCAAAGCGTTTGATGAGGCAGCGAATGACGCTGATATGGACGAGCTACTGCTTATCCCGATGTTTATACTTGATTTCCTTTGCATTCATCCGTTTAACGACGGCAACGGCAGAATGAGCCGATTGCTTACATCGCTTTTGCTGTACAGAGCCGGGTATGATGTGGGAAAATATATCAGTATAGAAAAGCTGATTTCAGACAGCAAGGAAACCTATTATGAGACATTGCAGGAAAGTTCATATAACTGGCATGAGGGTACAAATGATTATGCTCCGTTCGTGTTGTATCTGCTGGGGATAATCGTTTCAGCATACAGAGAATTCAATACGAGGCTTGAGCTTATGACCGCAGGCAATTTGACTAAGCCTGAGCGTGTCCGTGAGGTTATAAAGAACAATCTCGGCAAGATAACCAAGTCAGAGATTATGCAGAAATGCCCTGATATAAGCCAGGTGACAGTTCAGCGTGCCTTGGCGGAACTTATCAAGAAGAATGAAATTATAAAAATCGGCGGCGGCCGGTACACATCTTATGTATGGAATGGGGAAGAAAAATGATAACAGGTGAACTCAAAAATAAAATTGACGGACTTTGGGATATCTTTGCGGCAGGCGGACTTGTAAATCCGCTTGATGTTATTGAGCAGATAACATATCTTATGTTTATACGGGATTTGGACGATTCCGACAACCTGCGTGCAAAGGAGGCGGCTATGCTCGGCCTGCCTTACGAGAGCATATTTGCAGGCGAAGTGCAGGCGGGCGATCGCATGGTTGACGGCCAGCAGCTGAAGTGGAGTGTATTCCGTGACTACCCTGCAGGAAAGATGTATTCTGTAGTGCAGGAGTTGGTCTTCCCATTTATCAAGAACCTGCACGGGGACAAGAACAGCGCTTATTCAAAATATATGGATGACGCTATATTCAAGCTGCCCACGCCGCTTCTGCTTTCAAAGGTTGTTGATTCGCTTGACGAGATATATCAGATTATGAATGAAACACAGACAGCAGATGTGCGTGGTGACACTTATGAATATCTGCTTTCAAAAATCGCCCAGTCAGGACTTAACGGACAGTTCAGGACGCCGAGGCACATTATCAGAATGATGGTTGAGATGATGGACCCTAATGCGGACGATGTCATATGCGACCCGGCGTGCGGTACGTCCGGCTTTCTTGTGGCGGCAGGTGAGTATCTGAAGGAGAACAAAAAAGAGGAAATCTTTTTCAACAATCAGAAGAAGGATCATTATATGAACCACATGTTCTTCGGCTATGATATGGACAGAACAATGCTCCGTATCGGTGCGATGAACATGATGACGCATGGCGTGACGAATCCGTTTATTGAGTACCGTGACAGCCTTTCCGACCAGAATACGGATAAAGAAAAGTACAGCCTGATTCTTGCCAATCCGCCATTCAAGGGCAGCCTTGATTATGACACCGTATCGGCAGACCTTCTGAAGGTGTGCAAAACAAAGAAAACGGAGCTTTTGTTCCTTACATTGTTTTTAAGAATGCTCAAAGTCGGCGGCAGATGTGCTTGCATCGTTCCTGACGGCGTGCTTTTCGGCTCGTCAAAGGCGCATAAGGATATAAGAAAAGAAATTATAGAGAATAACCGACTTGAGGCTGTTATCTCGATGCCGTCGGGCGTGTTCAA
>CAJOGA010000008.1 GCA_905233855.1 uncultured Clostridia bacterium | reverse complement strand
GCCCATAAACACCTTTGCAGGGTGTTTGTTAAACAGCAGAAATCCCATGCATCCGCCTATTACGGCAAGTGCAAACGGGAATACCTCGGCATTTTTCATAAGCCATGCCACGCACGCAAAAAACACCGTAACCATTATTGTAACGCTGGTTGCCAAACCGTCTATACCGTCGGTCAGATTTACGCTGTTCACTACAGCCAGTATCACGAACACGGTAAACGGAATATAGATATATCCCGGCACAGCGAACGCAGTATGTGTAAACGGTATGATAACGGAACAATCCATCAGTCCGAGCATATCGCTGAGCACTACATACACTATTGCCAATGCCGCCTGCAAAAAGAATTTTTCGCCTGCCTTAAGCCCCAGATTCCTCTTTTTTATAACCTTGATATAATCGTCTATAAAGCCTATAACACCAAAACCCACAGCCGTAAACAGCATAATCAGCACCTTAAGGTTATTCCAGTACATTACCGTGGCAATAATAACAGCACCGATAAACACAATGCCGCCCATTGTAGGCGTGCCGGATTTCTTTTGATGCCATTTAGGCCCTTCCTCACGTATTTCCTGTCCGAATTTGAGTTTGTGCAAAACAGGTATCATAACGGGGCAAACAAGAACAACAATCGAAAATGCCAACAAAAACGTCAACGACATATACGGCAGAGAAAATGCACGATCCATTTTTTAACTCCTCTTATGCAAATAATATTAAACGGCTTTTTCGCCTATCTTTTTGGTTATCTGTTCAAAATTCATCCCACGCGACGCTTTGACAAGCACAGCAAAATCACAGTCTATCAGATTCTGAACCTCTTCAGCGAGCTGTCTGGTTTTTGCGTACGATTTAACGTTCGCTTTATCCATACCTGCATCCAACGCACCCTGTGCTATATATTTTGCGTTTTCGCCGGCTGTAAGAAGAAGGTCTATGCCGTTTTCAAACACCTTTTTACCCACATTATAATGTGCTTCCTTCGCAAAATCGCCCATTTCAAGCATATCGCCCAATATTGCGGCCCTTTTGCCGGCTTTAATATCCTTAAGCACATCAAGTCCCGCACTCATAGACGCAGGCGATGCGTTGTAACAGTCGTTTATAACCGTTATGGTGCCGAACTTTTCTATATTCATACGCATTGCCGAAGGCACAAAAGCGTCAATACCTTTTATAATGTCGCACATATCATAATTATAATGCCGTGCAACACATATCGCCGCCAGAGCATTATACACATTATGTATACCCGGCGTGTTCACCTTAACGGTGTACTCGGCAGCGTCTATTTCGGTTTTGAAGGATATACCGTCCTGACCGAAATTTTCAACATCGTATGCGGTTATGTCCGCCTCTTTATTGTCGCATGCATAATACAGTGCGTTTTTTATTTTGCCCTTCATGCCCCAAAGCAGTTTATCATCGCCGTTTAATACGGCAATGCCGTCTTCACTCAAATGAGTCAATATCTCAAGCTTTGCCTTTAAGATACCCTCCTGCGAGCCTAATTTTTCTATGTGCGACATTCCGATATTGGTAATCACAGCAACGTCCGGCATGCCTATCGACGACAATTTTTCTATCTCTCCGAATCCGCTCATGCCCATTTCCAAAACCATCATTTCATGCTTTGGCTCAAGATTGAACACCGTAAGCGGTAATCCGATTTCGTTATTGAAATTGCCCTGCGTTTTCAAAACCTCTTTTTTAACCGAAAGCACCGCCGCGATCATGTCCTTCGTTGTGGTTTTTCCCACACTTCCCGTTATGGCAACCGAAGGTATGCTGAATTTTTTGCGGTAATATCTTGCAATATCGGCAAGCGCTTTGAAGGTATCGTCTACCTTAATAACAGCCTTGCCCACAATAGTGTCTGTGTCTTTATGTGTCAGCGACGCCACCGCTCCGCCTTCAAATGCGGCTGCTATAAAGCTGTGTCCGTCAAAGGTTTCACCGTCTATCGGCACAAACAACGCTCCCGGCGTTATCTTTCTGCTGTCGGTGTCTATATGTGTTACAGGAGTTTCGCCATCGCCCCACATAAGCGTTCCGCCCGTTGCCGCAACAATGTCTTTTACTTTCATATCATACATTGAACATAACCTCTTGTTTTATTATCTTTTATCCAAAAGACCGTGTATTATCTTTCTCTCATCAAATTCTATTGTTTTATCCGCCAATATCTGATACGTTTCATGACCTTTGCCCGCAAGTATTATCATATCGTCAGGCTGTGCATTTTCTATCGCAAATTCTATGGCTTCTTTTCTGTTCTCTATAACCTTATATTCACAGCCTGTGCTGTTTATGCCCGGCAATATATCTTCTATTATACTCATAGGATTTTCGGATCTCGGGTTATCCGATGTTACTATGCAAAAGTCTGACAGCTTGCCCGCCATCTCACCCATCAGCGGACGCTTGGTTCTGTCCCTGTCGCCGCCGCATCCGAACAGAGTTACAACTCTGCCCTTGGCAATCTCACGCACGGTTGTAATTATGTTATACAAGCCGTCCGGCGTGTGGGCATAGTCTATAAGGATAGTGTAATCGGTATTTGTCGGCACAACCTCCGCTCTGCCTTTAACACCTTTAGCCACACGCAGCCCCTTTACTATAGTGTCAAAATCTATTCCCAACGCTCTGGCACCGCCAATGGCTGCCAAAGCATTATACACGCTGAATTTACCCGGTATGGCAAGCTGAACTCTGATGTCGGAAGCTATATTCTTTTTCACAATGTCAAATATAACGCCGCGTGCCGAAAGACGTACATCGCAAGCCCGCAAGTCGCACGATTTGTCGATACCGTAGGTTATAACCCTGCCGGAAGATGCCTTCACAACGCTTGTTCCGCGTGGGTCGTCTATGTTTACAACGGCTGTTTCCGACATGGCAAAAAGCTTTTTCTTTGCCTCAAGATAATTTTCCATAGTTTCGTGAAAATCCAAATGGTCTTGTGTGATATTTGTGAACACGCCCACGTCAAAATCACAGCCGTACACACGGTTTAAAACCAACGAATGGCTGGAAACCTCCATAACCACAGTGTCTGCACCGCAATCCGCCATTTTGTAAAACAGCTCCTGCAATTCCAGCGATTCCGGAGTGGTATGTTCGGAAGGCAACACGCTGTCGCCTATCATATTTTGGTTTGTGCCTATCAAGCCGACCTTTTGTCCTGCCATCTCAAGTATGCTTTTAATAAGATACGTGGTTGTTGTTTTACCGTTTGTGCCCGTTATACCGATAAGCTTAAAGCGTTTTGACGGATTACCGTAAAAATTGCCGCTCATAACCGCCAATGCTTTTCTTGTGTCTTCCACATACACAACATCAACGCCCGGCACGTTTATTTTATCCTGTGCAACAATTACCGCCGCACCGTTTTGAGATGCCTGACTTGCATATTCATGTCCGTCGGTTTTAAAGCCTTTTATACAGACAAACGCGCTGCCGCTTTTTACTTTACGCGAATCGTATGCAACAGATGTTATGTCTTTATCGTTTTGTATGTCCGCCGTAATGCCCTTCATCAGTTCTGATAATTTCATTGTGATACCTCCGTGTCAAAACGTGCAATTAATTAATCTTCGCTTAGATGTCTGAACTCCAGTCCCACAACAGACGCCGGTTCTGCCTTTTCGCCCGGAGCAGGAGACTGTTTTTCGATTATTGCACCGCTGTTTATATCGGTTGCACCCGTACCTACCACCTCGTAGTTCAGTCCAAGCGACTGCAAAACAGCCTTTGCCTCGCCTGCTGTCTTGCCTGTAACATCCGGTACGGTTACAAGTGAATTTTCATTCTTTTCCTGTGTATACAATATAATTGTGGAGCCTTCGGCAAGGGTTACTCCCGGTTTAGGAAGCTGATCTATAACCATTTCGCCGCTGCCGGATACTTTATAATTGAATTTCGCTTCTTTTGCTTTTGCCTGAGCCTCCGACAAAGTCAAAGACCTCAACTCCGGAACAGATTTGCCCAACGCCTTTATTTCTTCTGCGGTATACTGCTTTTCTATACCCAGATACTCCAGTATATCCTGCATTATTTTACCAACCACCGGTGCGGCAATTGTTCCGCCGAATCTTGAGCCGATGCTCGGTTCATCAAGCATCACAAGACATACCACCTGCGGATCGTCCGCCGGAGCGAAGCCGACAAACGACGCTATACGTTTATCGGAGCCACGCGGTGCTTTTTCCGACGTTCCCGTTTTTCCGCCTATTCTGTAGCCCGGAACGTATGCATTTTTACCGGTTCCGTTTGCAACCACGCTTTCCAGTATGGAACGCATAGTTGCCGAGGTTTCTTTTGATATTACCTGACGCACAACCTCAGGCTGTGTGGTGTGCAATATTCTGTCTTCGCTGTCTCTTAATTCTTTTACAAGATACGGTTTCATAAGATATCCGCCGTTTACAACGGCACTCACTGCCGTTACCATTTGCAGCGGCGTAACCTGGAACGACTGTCCGAACGACGATACGGCAAGGTCCACCGTTGTAAATTTGTTTTCCGGATGATACACGCCTATGGCTTCGCCGTTAAGGTCTATGCCCGTTTTCTGGGTAAATCCGAAATTTTTAAAATATTGAAAAAACTTTTCTGTTCCTATTCTTGAGCCTACCTCTATAAACACGGGGTTGCACGAATTTTCAACGCCCTGAACAAAGTTTTGTGCTCCGTGGCCCGCCGCATTATGACAGCTTATAGGACGCGGATAACCCGGTATTTTTACAGAACCGCTGCAATAGAAGGAATCGTTCAGACCTACAACACCCTCCTCAAGTCCGATTGCAGAGGTTATTATTTTAAAAGTCGATCCCGGCTCGTACGTATCGGACAACGCCTTATTTCTCCACATTTTGGCTATCGCTGCCTGACGCGCCTCCGCTCTTTCGGCGTCGTCTTCTATTTCCATAATTTTGGCTTCAGCCTCCGGACTCAATGCAAACGGGTCGTTAGGGTCAAAGTCCTCTTTTGTTGCCATAGCCAGTATTTCACCTGTTCTCGGATCCATGACAATGGCCGCCGCACCGTTTTGCAGCCCCGATTCAATAACAGCCGTCTCCAGATGCTTTTCAACAAAATGCTGGATATTTTGGTCTATCGTTAAAACAATGTTTTCTCCGTCGGTTGCGATTTGCTGTTCCTCATATTGAAAAAACATCGACGTTCCGCGTGCGTTCTTTGCCGATATTACTCTGCCCGCCTGACCCATCAGCTGTTTGTCGTATGCCGCTTCGATTCCGTCCAGGCCTTGATTGTCGGCACCTGTGGTGCCCAAAAGCTGTGAGGCAAAATTGCCGAACGGATAATAGCGTTTTGAGTCTTCGTAAAGCGTTACGCCGGCAAATGCTTTTTTTGTCTCGTCGGCGGTTTTTAATCTGCGTATTTCGGTTGCCTGCTCCGGAAGTATCTTTCTTTTGATAACCTCGTATTTACTGTCTTTGCTTACTTTTTTGTAAACCTCGTCATAGTCAAGCTCTAAAAGCTGCGAAAGCGTTCTTGCCACTTCTTCGCATGCTCCCGCCTTTGATATTTCATTCGGTGTAACACTCACACTCTCTACCGATGCACTTCTGGCAAGTGTTTCGCCGTTTCTGTCGTATATAGTGCCGCGTTTTGCACTCACAAGCTCGTCGCGGGTTTGCTGCTGAATAGCTTCGGTTTTAAGCTGTGCCCCGTCTACAACCTGTAACCACCCCACACGCAACACAAGGCACAGCACCAAAACTGATACTATGCCTAAAAAAATCAATATTCTCTTTTTCATTCTTACAGACGGCAAAGCCACTATAAACCATTCCCTTTCCGTATGTAATGTTCTGAATTTTTATCTTTCTAACATCAATTTATTATAGTTTTATTTTGAGGCAAATATTCCTACAAGATTTTCAAAAGCTGTTTCTATAAAATCACTCGCCTTTTTTAACACTTTGGTATCGTCAAGGTTTTTTTCCACGTAATCGTCCTGCTCTATGGTCATATTAACAACCTGGCTCTTATCCAGTTTAATCATTCCGAGCGTGTTCATTGCATAATCTTCGATTTGTTTGAGGTCGGTATTCTTTTCCATGTCATACATTTTCTGATATGTTTGGGTTTCTATCAATTTTAATTCCTTCTCAAGCTGGGCTATCTTCTTTTCGCCTTCAAACACCTGAACTTCTCTGTATAAAAGCCCCATTGCCACAACCGCCGCAAAAGCCACCACCGCTATTATCTTAACAGCATTTTTAACCTGCAGCTTTCTTGCCAGCTTTTCCTGTTTCTTTTGCTTTATAAGCTTTTTCTGCTCCAGCTCTTTTTCTCTTATCCGGTCTGTATTTTGCATATCAAAATCATATGCAACACTGTAATTGTACTGAGCCATTTCGCTCGTCCCCCTCAAACCTTTAAATACCTATATTTTTTCAACCACTCTCAGCTTTGCACTCTTTGCCCTTGAATTTTGCTCCAACTCGTTTGCATCGGCAATCACCGGCTTGCGTGTTACAGCCTTTATCACACTCTTTTTGCCGCATACACAAACCGGAAAATCCGGCGGACACGTACACGGCTTTATCAGCTTTGAAAACACCGTTTTTGTTATTCTGTCCTCCAACGAATGAAATGTGATAACAGCCAGTCTTCCACCCGGTTTTAACACGTCCACAAAATCACTGAGCGCTTGCTCCAGAATTTTAAGCTCGCCGTTTACCTCTATACGTATTGCCTGAAACACCCTTTTTGCCGGATGTCCTCCGTCTGCTCTTGCAGATTTCGGAATTGCCTTTTTTATTATTTCCACCAGCTCCAAAGTTGTGTTTACCGGCGATTTTTGTCTTTCCTCCGCTATAAACTGTGCAATGCGTTTGGACCATTTCTCCTCGCCGTATTCATAAAACACCTTTGCAAGCTGATCCGCAGTATATGTGTTCACAACGTCAAACGCACTTTTTGCGTCGTTTCTGTTCATACGCATATCAAGCGGTGCATCGTGCATATAGCTGAACCCTCTGTCCGCACAGTCAAGCTGATATGACGATACTCCCAAATCAAGCACAGCTCCGTCTATCTGCGATATGTTTAACGACTCTAATATATCTTTTATATCCGCAAAATTTCTGTTTACAAATTCCGTCCTGCCGTCAAAACAGCGTAGTCTTTCCTTTGCGGCATTGATGGCTTCAATGTCTCTGTCTATACCGATAAGTCTTGAGTTTTCCGCATTCGACAGTATGCCGTAGCTGTGTCCTCCGCCGCCGAGCGTTCCGTCGACATACACTCCGCCCGCGTGCAGATTCAAAAGCGATATTGTTTTGTCATACAAAACCGATACATGCTTAAACTCCATGTTTCACCGCCTAAAACTCAAGTTCATAGTGCTTGATTCCGGCAATAAGCTCTTCATCGGACATTTCGTTATCCAGGCTGTTCCAAACGCTGCTGTCCCACAACTCCAGACGTGTGTTTGCCCCGACAAGCACAACATCCTTTTTTATCTGTGCGTGTTCTATATGCTTTTTATCTATATTGACTCTGCCTTGCTTGTCTATATCGCAAACAGCGGCACGTCCAAAAAATTTTCTCACGAACATTGCGGCTTCTTTATTGGTTGTTGTAGGCAGTTTCCTGAGCTTTTCGCTTAAAAGACGCCATTCTTCCTCCGGGTAAAGATACAAACATTTATCCAAAGGCGAAGGCGTTACGTAAACAACACCGTTCAAATTCTCTCTTACTTTTGAAGGAAGTATAATTCTGCCCTTTTCGTCAAGAGTTCTTTCATAATTATTAACGAACAAATTCATATCTCTCACCCGCCTTTCATTTTAAACCATTTTGAACCACATTCATCCCTTTGGTATACATTTTACTCCACAAAATTGAAAAAATCAATAGTTTTTATCAATTATATGAAATTTTTTTTGCAATTGTGTTACATTTTTTCATACCTACTATATATGGTGGGTATGTTGATTTTTCCGCAACCGTCATGTGCAATAATCATTCGACATGCATATACTGAATACCGGAACGCAAAAGTCTCACAAATCAAAATAACCGAAAGGACGAACATTTTATGGAATATGCATTGCTTATCACAGGTTCTGTAACAAAGACGAATCTGTTCAAAAAGAGTATAGAAAACAAAATCCCGCACATAAGCGTTGTGCAGACACCTACAAGTATAAAATCGGGCGGCTGTTCTTACAGCATACGCTTCCGCCGCGAATTTGCCGGACAAATTGCAGATCTGGCACGTTCGGAGGGGCTGAAGAAAATAAACATCTATGCAGAAAGCTATAACAGCCTCGGTCAAAAGGAGTATATACCCATATGATATACCTTGATAATGCATCAACCACCCTGAAAAAACCGCCATGCGTTATAAAAAGCATGACAAAGCTGACAAAACAGTTAAGTGCAAATTCGGGCAGAGGCGGACATTACTACAGCCGGGAGGCTTCTATGCGTATATTGGACGCATCGCAAGCTCTTGCGTCCTTTTTCAACATCTCCTCGCCGGAACAAATAGCCTTCACAAACAATGCAACCACCGCTCTGAACTTTGCAATAAACGGGTTTTTGCAAAACGGCGGACACGTTATTTGTACGGCACTGGAGCATAACAGCGTTATGCGTCCGCTGCACCGCACGGAAAACGTAACCTGCACCGTTGTAGAGCCGGATAAAAGCGGCATTGTCGATCCCAAACGCATTGAAGACGCCATACAGCCGGACACCTGCCTGATAATATGCACGCATGCCTCAAACGTATTCGGCACGATACAGCCGATAAAGCAAATAGGAAAAATATGCAAAAATCACGGTATTGTTTTTTTGGCAGACGCCGCACAAACCGCCGGCAGCGTCGATATAGACGTTAAAGACATGAATATAGATATGCTCGCCTTTTCCGGACATAAAGGTCTTATGGGACCGATGGGCACCGGAGGCTTGTATGTATCGGAAAACGTGCGTCTTGTGCCTGTTATAACGGGCGGCACGGGCAGCTTTTCGGAAAGCCTTGAGCAGCCTGATTTTATGCCGGATATGTTGCAAAGCGGAACTTTGAACACACCTGCGGTCGCAAGCCTTTCCGGTGCCGTGAATTTTATAAACAGCGTCGGTATCGACTATATTTATTCCCATGAAACTTCTTTAGCCAAATTGCTGTTTGACGGTCTGAAAAACATACCGTCCGTTACGGTGTATGCAACAGACGACTTTACAAAACGCAACGGTACGGTAAGCTTTAATATATACGGCATCGATGCGGTATCGGTGTCGCAGGAGCTGGACGAAAAATACGGCATAGCCGTGCGTGCGGGGTATCATTGTGCATACTCGGCACACAAATGCATGGGTACGCATGATGGCGGCACTGTGCGTGCAAGCGTCGGATTTTATAACAATCAAGCCGATATTGACAAGCTTTTACACGCTGTCAGCCAAATCGCAAAGCATGCATGAAAAATAATTGCATTTTACAAAAAACACTGGTATAATAAGTAAAATACGGATATATAATCGGCAGGGAAAAAGGAGCAAATCGTATGCTTTTGATTAAAAACGGAAAGATAATAACCATGTCGGGCGACGTATTCGAAAATGGCTCCGTTGTGTGCAGCAACGGCAAAATTGAGTATGTAGGCGATTCCGGCGGCATTAAAAATTTTGATATAACAGACGAAATCGACGCCGGCGGCAACATTGTAATGCCCGGCATGATAGACGCACACTGTCATTGCGGAATGTTTGAGGACTCGATGGGCTTTGAAGGCGACGACGCCAACGAAGCCACCGACCCTGCCACTCCGCACCTGCGTGCCATAGACGGAATAAATCCGAACGACCGCTGCTTTAAAGATGCATGTAAAGCCGGCATAACCACCGTTGTAACAGGTCCCGGCAGTGCCAACCCGATAAGCGGTCAGTTCGCCGCCGTAAAAACGGCCGGCACTGTCATTGACGACATGATCTTAAAAGCACCGCAATCAATAAAAATGTCGCTGGGCGAAAATCCGAAAACGGTGTATAAAGAAAAAAACCAACTGCCGACCACACGTATGGGCACAGCCGCTGTGATACGCGAGCAGCTGTATGCGGCGAAGGAGTATAAAGCAAAGTGGGACAGATATAACGCAAATCCTGCGGATAACGACCGTCCCGATTTTGATATACGTGCCGACGCTCTGCTTCCGCTGATAGAAAAGAAAATCCCGGCAAAAATACACGCCCATCGCAGTGATGACATCGCAACAGCGTTAAGGCTTGCAAAGGAATTTGACATAAACGTTACCATAGAACACGCAACCGACGGCGTTTGCATTGCAGAAACGTTAAAAAGTGCAAATGCAAGGCTTATGGTGGGACCGAGCTTGTGCGAAAGAAGCAAGATAGAGCTTAAAAACCTCAGCTTTGATACCTGCAAAATCCTGTCCGACGCAGGGCTGGACATTGCAATAATAACCGACCATCCCGTTATACCGGTAGAATACCTTCCTCTGTGTGCATCTTTAGCGGTTAAAAGCGGTATGGACAGAAAAAAAGCACTTGAGGCTTTAACGGTAAACAGTGCAAAAAACTGTTATCTTGATGACAGAATAGGCACTTTGGAAAAAGGCAAAGACGCCGACATAATAATAGTAACAAAACCACCTGTGGAATTCGACTACGAAGTTATTGCGACAATAATAAACGGAGAAATTAAATACCGTAAATAACACCAATAATGGAGAGGTTTTACATATATGATAAATTTAAAATCTATATCGCTTGACGACAAGCCTGTTTTTGACAAGTATTTCAGGCTCTTCCCTTATGAAAATTCGGAATACTCCTTTGCAAATACTTTTTCGTGGCAGGACGGCTACAAGCTCCGGTATTTTATCCATGACGAAACATTGTGCATGCTTGTGCAGTACGGCGACAATCCTGCTGTTGCAACTTTCCCTATCGGCAGAAATCCGCAACAGTGTTTTGACCTGCTGATGGAATACTTCAAAGAAAGCAATGCTCAACCCCTCATACGCCTGTATGGTCAGGACGATATAGACAAATTTGAAGAATTAATGAAATCTTACGGCAAAAAATATACCATTACAGAAAATGTGTTTTTAAACGACTATGTGTATAACACGCAAGACCTTATCAATCTTTCGGGCAAAAAATATCACGCAAAGCGGAATCATATAAACAAATTCAAACAGCTGTATAACTACACCTATGAAGTCATGACAGCCAAAACCGCACTTGAATGTCTGGAGCTTTACAACCGCTGGCAATCACGCAAGGACGACGATTACGTCGACACTCTCACCGATTCCGACAATGCGGTGTATAAAATGCTGACTAACTTTGACGCTTTGCTTTTAAAGGGCGGAATATTGCGTGTTGACGGTGTGGCTGTTGCATTTTCCGTGGGCGAATATTTAAACCCGAAAATGGCTATAATTCATCTGGAATTCGCCGACACCGCCTACGAAGGCTCATTCACTATGATAAACCAACAATTTATTGAACACGAATTTGCCGATACGGAATTTGTAAATCGAGAAGAGGACATGGGCATTGAAGGGCTGCATAAAGCAAAAATGTCGTACAAGCCGGTAAAATTTTCGCGTAAATTTTTGGCAACCGTTACCGATGAATGATACGGAGGCTTATCCATGATATTACGAACCGCCGTTCGTGAGGACACCGACCAAATAAAAAATATATGGAAATGTTGTTTTGATGACAGCGACAGCTTTTTATCCTGGAACTTTTCAAAAAATTACTCTCATCTCAACACCGTAGTGGCAGAGGAAAACGGCAAAATCATTTCCAACCTGCAAATCATACCCTACACCGTGTATATTAACAAAACGCCGGTGTCGATGGGATATATAAGCGGTGCGGCAACTCTGCCCGAGCACAGGTATAAAGGCTGCATGAACGCCCTGATACCGTATGCCTTTGAGCAGATGTTAAGACGCGGTCAAAAGATTTCGATGCTGATACCCTTCAGCTATGAATTTTACGAAAAATACGGCTTTAAGCTGTGTTATAATTTCAGAAATTACAATTTAAACATCAGCGATATTTTGCCCGATGCGTCGGGTTACAGGTATCGCAGGGGCAACATCACGCCCGACGATATACAGGCTATGGACAGCATATACAAACAATTTACAACCGGCAAAAACGCCTTCGTCCTGCGTGATGCACATAACTGGCATCTTATTTTGGAGGATCTGATATTCAACGACGGCGGAGACGTGTGTTTTTGTGTCGACGCCAACGGCAACCGCACAGGATATATGATGTATATAAAAGATGACAGACACATAAAAGTGAGCGAATTGGCATATACCGATTCCGAAAGCCAGCGTGCGTTGTCGGCTTTTGTTAAGACAATGTATTCAGAGGCTGACTGCGTTAGCATAAATGCAACACAAAACGATATGTCGTTTGACTCTCTTTGCTCTAATCGTGCCGAAATATCCGTCATACCGTTTGCCATGGCAAGAATAACGGATGTTTCATACATTCTGTCGCTCTTTGCACGCCGTGTGCCAAGCGGTGAATCGGTAAGCATAGGCGTAGAGGATAATTACATTTTGCAAAACAACGGCACTTATATCATCAAAGACGGCATCATACGTAAAAAGGACGGCTTTGCGGCAGAAAGCACCGCACAAACGGATATACAAACTCTCACCCAACTGGCAATGGGATATATTACTCCAAAACAAGCGTGGCTTGACGGAACACTGTGCGGTGATTTTTCTCCGCTTGAAAATATATTTTTATCAAACGAAAATTATATAAACATGCTGTTTAATTAACATTTTTTATCACAGGAGGTTTTTTGAATTGGTATATGTACTTTTATGTGAAGGATTTGAAGAGTTGGAAGCTCTCACGGTAGTGGACGTTCTTCGCCGCGGCGACGTTGGCGTAAAGCTTGTCGGAGTAGACGCCATGACAGTTAAAGGCTCTCACGGCATAAGCGTAAATGCCGACATCTCATTTGACGAAATAGACACAGGCGATATATCGCTTATATATCTTCCCGGCGGCATGCCAGGAACACGCAACTTGAATTTGAACAAAAAGGTTACCGCTCTTTTAAATGCCGTAAACCAGGCAGACATTCCTATTGCGGCTATATGTGCCGCTCCGTCGGTGCTGGGCAATATGGGCATTTTGAAAAACAAAAGAGCTGTTTGCTATCCGGGCTTTGAATCGTACTTAAGCGGTGCAAAAATTCAAAAACGCTTACGGGTTGAGCATGACTCAAACATCTTAACAGCCGTCGGTGCGGGTGCGTCTGCGGAATTTGCTTTTGAAATACTTTCAATGTTAAAAGACCATGAAACCGCGGCATATGTTAAAGAACAAATGCTGTTTAAATAAGGTGCATGACATGATAAAATCTCAGATTCGCAAAGACATTAAACAGTTAAGACTCTCCCTTTCTCCTCAGGAGATTGCCGCCGCAAGCAAACGCATAGCAGAATATGTCATAACGGCGTCATGGTATGCAGAGGCAAAGACGGTAATGTTGTATTCGCCCATAAATGGCGAGGCGGACGCTTCATATATAATTGATCACGCTTTGCAAAACGGTAAAACCGTAGCTCTGCCGATAACAAACCATGCGGATTTTTCTTTAAGCTGTGCCTGCATAACGTCATCCGACGATCTGACAGACGGTGTGTTCAACACCAAAGAGCCGGATGCAGCCAAAGCAAAGCCGATATTGCCGTCAGAGATAGACCTGGTTATAGTGCCTGCGTTGGCATTTGACAGATGCGGCTTTCGCGTAGGGTACGGAAAAGGGTGTTACGACAGATTTTTGCCGTCAGTCCGTCCCGACTGTGTTAAGGCAGGCATAAATTATTCCTTTGCCATAGTTGACAAAATTGAGGCATCGCCGCACGATGTCAGAATGGATTATATAATAACCGAAAACGAAATAATAATACCCACTGACGCAGTCTAAGATTGCGGGCGGGTGCTCCGGAACCTTGTTGTTTCACAATAAATCTGAAAGGAACAAATAACAGATATGCTTTTTGACTCTCATGCTCATCTGGACGATGAACGTTTTAACGAAGACAGGGACGCCCTTATCGCATCCATGCCGGAAAACGGCATTTCTTATGTGATGAACGCATCGGCAAACCCCGACGATTTGGAAAGAATAATTAAAATAGCGGATAAATACCCGTTTGTGTACGCTTCTGTCGGTGCTCACCCGGAATATGCGTCGTGTATAGACGATAACACGCTTGTGCGTTTTGCATCTCTTGCAAAGCATCCGAAAGTGAGGGCAGTTGGTGAAATAGGACTTGACTATCACTACGACAATATATCAAAAGATGATCAAAAATTCTGGTTTGAAAAGCAGATGGATCTGGCACACGATTTGTCTCTGCCCGTTATCATACACGACCGCGACGCACACGAGGATTGTCTGAAAATATTGAAAGACAAAAAGGTGAACAAAATCGGCGGAATACTCCATTGTTTTTCAGGCAGTGTGGAGATGGCAAAGCGTGTGCTGGACATGGGAATGTATGTGTCGTTTGCCGGACCGGTAACCTTTAAAAACGCCGCAAAGCTGGTAGATGTTGCCAAATTTGTCCCGCTGGACAGACTTTTAATAGAAACCGACAGTCCGTATCTTTCGCCCGAGCCTAACCGCGGAAAGCGAAACAGTCCGCTGAATGTACGGTATGTCGCCGAAAAAATTGCACAGTTAAAAGGTATATCCTTTGAAGATGTTGCCGAAGCGACCGTCAAAAACGCAAAAGATATATTTAAAATAAAATAACTACCGAAAGGAGCTTTAGTATTTTGGCAAACACAATTACATATAAAATAGGAAACTCACTGTATATAAATGTTACAAACCGCTGCACAAACCGATGCACCTTCTGTATACGCTACACACCTTCAGGCGTCGGCGAAGGAATAGATCTCTGGTTGGACAGCGAACCTACTCAGCAGGAAATAACGGCTGAAATTCTGAAACGTTTGGGCGAAGAAACGTTTGACGAAATCGTCTTCTGCGGCTATGGCGAACCGCTTATGCGTTTCTACGATGTTATGGAGGTTTGCAAGGCGATCAAGCAAAACGCCGACATCCCTGTACGCATCAATACAAACGGTCATGCAAACAAAATATTCGATAAAGACGTTACACCGTTAATGGAAGGACTGGTGGACACAATATCAATAAGCTTAAACGGAAAAAACGCACAGGAATACGAAAAGGTCTGTCAGAGCGACTATAAAGAAGACGGGTTTTACTATATGCTCGACTTTGCAAAAAAAGCCAAAGACCATGTTAAAAACGTTATTCTGAGCGTTGTAGATATTATCCCCCCTGAGGATATTGAAGAATGCAGGAAAATTGCTCAAAATATTGGCGTAACCTTCAGGGTCAGAGAGTACAGCGAATAATTAAAAAGTATTTTTTATATTGAGGAGGACTTTGAACATGGGAAGATTGTTCGGTACAGACGGTATACGCGGTGTGGCAAACACCAAAGAATTAGACTCCGGTTTAGCTTTTAAAACCGGTCAGGCAGCGGCATACGTGCTTGCAAAACACGCATCGCACAGGCCAAAAATACTGATAGGCAAGGACACCCGTGCATCCGGCGATATGCTTGAGGCAGGTTTAACAGCCGGCATATGCTCGGTAGGTGCGGACGTTGTGTCGCTCGGTGTTGTTCCAACCCCTGCCGTTGCCTACCTGACACGTTTATACAATGCCGATGCCGGTATTGTGATAAGTGCATCGCACAACCCAATGGAATATAACGGTATAAAAATATTCAACTCAAACGGCTACAAATTAAGCGATGAGATAGAAAACGAAATAGAGGGTTATATCTTAGGCGAAACAAAAATAGACGCTCTGCCTACAGGCGGCGATGTCGGCAAACGCAGCGTGGCAAACACAGCGGTTGCTGACTATATCAATTTTGCCGTTTCAACAATAAACACACGTCTTGACGGTATGAGAATATGCGTCGACTGTGCGAACGGTGCGTCAAGCGTAACAGCAAAAGACGCATTGGAAAAGCTTGGTGCGGACGTTATGGTAATAAACAACACGCCCGACGGCACAAACATAAACAAAAACTGCGGCTCCACACATTTAGAGCAGCTTTCTGAATTTACCACAGCACAAAAAGCCGACATAGGCATAGCTTTTGACGGCGATGCAGACCGCATGCTGGCCATCGACGAAAACGGTAAAACAGTAGACGGCGACCAGATAATGGCTATATGTGCAAATGAGTTCATGAAAGAGGGCAAGCTTAAAAAGAATACCTTGGTTGCAACAATAATGAGCAATCTCGGCTTGTTTATTGCCGGTAAAAGTTTAGGCATAAACATCCCCCAAACCAAAGTCGGCGACAGATACGTGCTTGAAAAGATGCTTGAGGAGGGCTATTGTCTGGGCGGCGAACAGTCGGGACATGTTATATTCCTCGATTTCAACACCACAGGCGACGGTCTTATAAGTGCTTTGCAGTTATTGTCCATAGTTAAAAGAACGGGCAAAACACTTTCAGAGCTTGCCTGTATCGTCAACATCCTTCCTCAGGTGCTGTGCAATGCAAAGGTTAAAAACGAAAACAAAGAACGCTATATGGAAAACGAAACGGTCAAAGCCGCTGTTAAAGAACTTGAAGCCGAATTTGCCGACGCCGGCAGAGTGTTGATACGTCCTTCAGGCACCGAGCCTCTTGTCCGTGTTATGATAGAAGGCGAAGACATCGACTACATAACGGCAAAAGCGTCCGCCTTGGCTGAACTGATAGAAAATTTGTTGGGCTGATAATTTATGGCAAAGATAAAGATAGGAAATACAGAGTTCAAAAACAACGTGTTTCTGGCTCCGATGGCAGGCATAACCGATCTTGCATTCAGAACTGTATGTCAAAAATACGGCTGCGGTTTGGTATATACCGAGATGATAAGTGCAAAGGCTTTGTATTTCAACGACAAAAAAACCTTCAGCCTGCTTAAAATAGCCCCCGATGCACCATGTCCTACCGCTGTTCAGATTTTCGGCAGCGAGCCGGATATAATGGCACAGATGGCAGAAAAAGCACTCAGCACCGGCGGCTGTATGCTGGACATCAACATGGGCTGTCCCGCACCGAAAATAGTGAATAACGGCGAAGGCAGCCGTCTTATGACAAATTTGCCGCTTGCCGCAGATATAATACGCGAGGTATCGTCCGCCGCAAAAGTGCCTGTAACGGTAAAATTCCGGAAAGGCTGGGACTCAGGCAGTATAAATGCGGTGGAGTTTGCACGCATGGCAGAGAAAAACGGTGCCGCCGCAATAGCTGTTCACGGACGCACACGTTCGCAGATGTATTCCGGCAAAGCCGACTGGGACATTATAAAGCAAATCAAGCAAGCAGTTGATATACCCGTCATAGGCAACGGCGACATATACACCGCCGCCGATGCGGTAAATATGACAGAATACACCGGGTGCGACGCAATTATGCTGGCACGCGGAGCTCAGGGCAATCCTTTTTTGTTTGAGCAGTGCATAAACGCTTTGGACGGCAAAGCCGTAACTGTTCCGTCGGTTGACGAAAGAATACATCAGGCTATCGAACACATACGGCTTTTGGTAGAGTTAAAAGGTGAGCGAATAGGTGTGTCCGAGGCACGCAAGCACGCATCTTGGTATATAAAAGGCATACACAATTGTGTTAAGGCAAGGCAGGACATCAACAAAGCCACCACTCTTGACGGCATGATAAGTGCGTTGATGCAATGTCTGGAAAATAAATAGTAAAAAAACCGGCACGGATTACAGTTTGATCCGTGCCGCTTGTGTATCCGTAACCCTTTTGCACGCTTGAGCGGTCAGAAAATAATTATTTTATGCAATAAATTAAACTCTATTGGCAAAATTAATCAGCAGTTCGTCCAGCCACTTAACAACGTCAACGGCTTTATGCCAATATTCGGGGCTGTTTATTATCCCTTTTTGCACTAAAACATCTATTGCTTCTTTCCCTGTTTTTACTCCCACACAAGACACCTCCTTTTTAAAATCTTCCCACAATTTCGGGTTATCCATCATGCGTCTCGGACAATGCTTTCCGCTGGCATCGTTATGACGCACCACGTGATCTGCTTCTATCCCCGTTTTCTTCATCAAATCACGCACAAGCTCAATTGCATTGCGGCGAGCCAGCGTATAATCGCCGTCGCTGTTTACACAAATCTCCACTCCTATTGAATTTGAGTTTGTTATAGGGGAATAGCCTTTGTTGTCGCCCACGTGCCACATTCTTTGGTTAAGTTCGCCAAGCTGTAATGCCTTTGTATCGTCCACTACAAAATGTGCGGATGCCTTTGCGTTGTCGTTGCTGTTCCAGTATTTGTAGTGTGCATCGGCATTTGCACCTTTGGCGGTGTTGTCGGTTTCATGAATGACAATGTACTGCGGCTGTATCACAACTCCTTTCGAATAATTTTTGTTTATAAGCTTTTTTTCAATAATCAATAAAACAACCTCCTTTATCTGAATTGTAGCACCTGTGTTATTGCGATGTTTTGCACTTTTTTTGCAAAAAAATATTTGCACGTCTTTTTGCAAAAAATAACACTTTGACAAATCAGAGCGCATATTATATACTATAGATAGTTCTACTTTTCTGCAGCAACGCATATAAAACACATCTGTTCATCACAGAGGTGTGTTTTTTTATCATTGATTTTTACAGCTGTTTTTGGGAGGCTTTGCATATTATGAAAAAGACAAACGAACAAATTGCATCACGTGTGCTTTGGGTTACTATTGCCGTTAACACACTGCTTACGGCAGGCAAGATGCTTGCCGGTATAATTTCCCATTCGGGTGCGATGGTGTCTGACGCGGTACATTCTCTGTCCGACGTGTTAAGCACCGTTATAGTGATGATAGGCATAAAATTTGCCAATAAAGAATCAGACGCCGACCATCAGTACGGACATGAACGTATGGAAAGCGTGGCGGCGTTGCTGCTGGCGATTATGCTTTGTGCAACGGGTGTCGGCATCGGTTATGCCGGAGTTACCAAAATATTTGCGGGTAATTATTCCGCTTTGCAGATTCCGGGCATGCTTGCTCTTGTTGCGGCGGTTGTGTCTATAGTTGTGAAAGAGGGGATGTATTGGTACACCCGTTGGGCGGCAAAAAAGATAAATTCAAGTGCAATGCTTGCAAATGCGTGGCATCATCGAACCGACGCACTCTCGTCTATAGGCAGTTTTGCCGGCATATTGGGTGCACGTTTGGGGTTCCCTGTGTTGGACTCTGTGGCAAGCGTTATAATTTGTGTGTTCATAGTAAAAGTGGCTGTGGATATTTTTTTGGATGCAATAAGCAAAATGACAGACAAATCATGCAATGATGAAACAGTTAAAAAAATACGTTATGCTATCGCCTCGCAAGACGGTGTGTTAACTATAGATCAGGTGAAAACGCGTTTGTTCGGCGATAAAATCTATGTCGATGTTGAAATAGAGGTTGACGGCAGTATGACATTAAACGCGGCTCACGATATAGCGCAAAACGTACACGATGCCGTTGAAGCCTCGACGCCGGGCGTTAAGCATTGCATGGTACATGTGAATCCGTATACGGAAGGCGAAGAATAAATAATATTTTTTGTGTTGTACTCACACAATCCCCTTTGTTATCATATTATGAAAATGAGGGTTAGGCAAATCAAAACGTGTCTACCTATTAAAAAAATAATGGGGGTTTTTAGTATGAGCGATAGACAAAGAAATGCCGGTATCTCCGGCGAAAGCTCAGGCTTGGGAGATACTGTTTGCATACACACCAACAAAGTGTATGATTCCTGCAGAGATAAAGACTGCGTTGAAGACGTAAGGGTGTACTTAACACAAAGCGGTCAGGATCTGGTAGAAAGAGCGTTAAACGTTAAAGTGCGTAATGCTGAGATAATATGGGTGTTCTCTGATATAGAACCTGTACAGTTCAACCGCGGATACTATACGGTAGACCTGAAATATTTCTTCAGAATCACACTTGATGTGTTCACCAGCGTTGGCAAACCGACAACTGTTGAGGGCCTTTCAAGCTTTGACAAAAGAGTTATTTTGTACGGCTCTGAGGGCAACGCAAAAATATTCCGTTCCAAATATGCCGAAGATGCGTTTGACTCGCAAATGTGGCAGAAGACAAACATGCCTGTCTCTGTGGTGGAGGTTGTTGACCCTGTCGCACTTGCCGCAAAGCTGGTTGACGTTAAGGACGGATGCTGCTGCGTGAACGGATATGAGCAGGATATAGCATCAATTCCGCAATGTGTAAGCAATATTTTTGACGGAGATCTTGTTATTTGCAACGACTGCAGACGTGTGTATGTATCATTGGGAGTATTTTCTATAGTTAAGCTGGAGAGAAAGGTTCAGTTGTTGATTCCTGCGTGTGATTTCTGCGTTCCTGAGAAGGAATGTGTATCGGCGGCAGAAGACGATCCATGCGATTTGTTCGACAAATTCCAATTCCCTATGGATGAATTTTTCCCGCCTGAAAGACCGAATGACAGCAACAACCGAGGCTGTGGCTGTAATTGCGGTTGCTGACGGCTGATTTTTAAGCTTAATATCAATGCATAAAAACGGCACGGACTTTAAAATCCGTGCCGTCAATTTTTTTTGAAAATAATAATTGCTGTTTTCCTTAATCGAATATCCTTTGGATTTTTTAATCAACAATTTTTATTTAACGAAGAATGCCAACAATACAGAATTAACTATAAACAATATTGCCATAGCAGTTGTGAGTCTTGAAAGCATAGCTTCTTTTGTTTTGCCTTTGTTTTTGCTGAAGAAAGAATCGGAGCTGCCGCCGGATATAGCTGCCGACATGCCTTGCTGTTTGCTTTCCTGCAACAATATGGTAACAATTAAAAATACACACAAAACCAAGTGTATAGCTATAAGAATGTTTTGCAACATGCCTTATTTCCTCCGTTCAATAATAATAATCTGACTTTTACCTAAATATTATACCATAACATTTCAATATTACAACAGTTTTTTTTATTTTATGGAAAATTTTTATGTTAAATTATTTCCTTATGGTATTGCTGAAGCGATTTAACGTTCTGTTTAGGACTGTTTTTCTTGAATTCTTCAATACCTTTAACCGCTGCTTTTGCGGCTGCTATGGTGGTCATATACGGTATTTTCTTTCTTACTGTGGTTTTTCTTATATAGGAATCATCATATTGGCTTTGCTTGTCATCCGGTGTGTTGATAACCATGGCGATTTCGTTGTTGGTCATTGCGTCGAATATGTTAGGACGGCCCTCGTGCAATTTTTTAACATATTCACACTTTATGCCCTGTTCGTTAAAGAATTTATATGTACCTTCGGTAGACACAATAGTGAAGCCTAATTTATTAAGGTCTTTTGCCAAATCAACAGCTTGTTTTTTGTCTCTGTTATTCAGGCTGACAAATACTTTACCCTCTGTAGGCAAGGTGCTTTGAGCAGCCTCCTGTGATTTATAAAAAGCAATTCCGAACGATTCCGATATACCCAGCACTTCACCTGTCGAACGCATTTCAGGTCCCAAAACAGGGTCAACTTCAGGGAACATATTGAACGGGAACACAGCCTCTTTAACACCGTGATGCTTGATTGTCTTTCTTTCAAGAGAGGTAACAGGCGACGGAGAGCCGTTAAATTCGCTCATTATAACGCGTGTTGCTATTTTTGCCATTGGTATGTTGCATATTTTAGACACCAACGGCACGGTTCTTGACGCTCTTGGGTTAGCCTCAAGCACATATACTTTGCCGTCTGCGATGGCGTATTGCATATTCATTAAGCCTTTAACATTGAGCTCTTTTGCTATTTTTAATGTGTAATCCGTTATGGTGTCGACGTATTCCTTAGCTATATTCATTGACGGAACAATGCACGCGGAGTCGCCGGAGTGTATGCCGGCAAGCTCGATATGTTCCATAACTGCAGGCACAAATGCATTTGTGCCGTCGGCTATGGCATCAGCTTCAGCTTCAAGAGCGTTGGTTAAGAAACGGTCTATAAGGATAGGTCTGTCCGGTGTTACGCCGATAGCGGCGTTCATGTATGTAACCAAATCCGATTCGTCATAAACCACTTCCATACCGCGTCCGCCTAAAACATACGACGGACGAACCATAAGCGGATAGCCTATTTTATTTGCAATTTGTATTGCTTCTTCGGCATTTGTTGCCATGCCCGATTCCGGCATAGGAATATTGAGTTTTGCCATTATGGCATTAAATCTGTCTCTGTCTTCTGCAAGGTCGATACTGTCGGTAGTTGTGCCTAATATACGAACCCCTGCCTTTTCCAATTCGGCGGCAATGTTAAGAGGAGTTTGTCCGCCGAACTGTGCTATAACACCGATAGGTTTTTCCTCGTTGTATATACTGAGCACGTCCTCAACGGTAAGCGGTTCAAAGTACAGCTTGTCCGAGGTGTCATAGTCGGTTGATACCGTTTCGGGGTTACAGTTTACCATTATGGTTTTGTAGCCTAAATTACGCAGCTCAAATGCCGCATGAACACAACAGTAGTCAAATTCGATACCCTGACCTATTCGGTTAGGGCCGCCGCCTAAAATCATAACCTTTTTGTCCGACTTATCGGTTGTGATTTTGTGCGTTGCGTTATAGGTGGAATAGTAGTAGCCTTCGTCTGTTTCAACCGCACTTACAGGCACTTTCTCCCATTCCTCAACAACACCTGATGCAATTCTTTGGTTGCGTATGTCGGTTTCTTTTGCACCTGTGAGTTTTGCTATGTATTTGTCGGCAAAGCCTTCCTGCTTGGCTTGTTTTAAAAGTGCGTCGGGAAGTGTTTTGCCTGCATATTTAAGTATTTCAAGCTCTGTGTCAACAAGCTCTTTCATTTGCTGTATAAACCATTTTTTTATGAATGTCAGCTTGTGCAGTTCGTCAACCGTTGCACCTTTTTTGAGTGCCTCATACATTATAAACTGTCTTTCGCTGGACGGCTCCGCAAGCATAAGCAAAAGCTCGTCTTTGGTTTTCTGATTGAAATTTTTTGCAAAGCCGAGACCGCTTCGTCCGATTTCCAAAGAGCGTATGGCTTTTTGCAACGCTTCTTTATAATTCTTGCCTATGGACATTACCTCGCCGACAGCTTTCATCTGTGTGCCCAATTTGTCCTGAGCACCTTTGAATTTGTCAAATGCCCATCTTGCAAATTTTATAACAACATAGTCGCCGCTTGGCTTGTATTTTTCCAACGTACCCTCTTTCCAGTACGGTATCTCGTCGAGCGTAAGACCGCATGCAAGCATAGCGGAAACCAGAGCGATAGGAAAACCGGTCGCCTTTGATGCCAATGCGGATGAACGTGAAGTACGCGGATTTATTTCGATTATAACAACTCTGTCGGTTTTCGGGTCATGTGCAAACTGCACATTTGTGCCGCCGATAACGCCTATAGCCTCAACGATTGAGTATGCGTACTTTTGCAAACGCTGTTGCAACTCCTCAGAAACCGTGAGCATAGGAGCGGAGCAGAAGGAATCGCCGGTGTGCACGCCCATAGGGTCTATGTTTTCTATAAAGCATATGGTTATCATCTGATTTTTTGCATCACGTACAACCTCAAGCTCAAGTTCATCCCAACCGATAACCGATTCTTCAACCAATACCTGACCTATCAGACTGGCGGATATTCCTCTGGAAACGACCGTTCTCAATTCCTCAACATTATACACTATGCCGCCGCCTGTGCCGCCCATCGTGTATGCCGGACGTATAACGACAGGATACCCCAATTCGTCGGCGATTTTTTCGGCTTCTTCAACGGAATAAGCCTCGGTGCTTTTAGGCATTTCTATGCCGAGCTTTGTCATTGTTTCTTTGAACGCTATTCTGTCTTCGCCGCGTTCTATTGTGTCAAGCTGAACGCCTATAACCTGAACGCCGAATTTTTTTAACACGCCGGCTTTTTCAAGCTCCAGACTCAGGTTAAGTCCGGACTGTCCGCCCAAGTTAGGCAACAGAGCGTCGGGACGTTCAACCTCTATAATTTCCGCAAGACGTTTAACGTTTAACGGTTCAATATATGTTACATCGGCAATTTCAGGGTCTGTCATGATGGTTGCGGGGTTTGAATTTACCAATACTATTTTATAACCCAGTTTTCTCAATGCTTTACAAGCCTGTGTGCCGGAATAGTCAAATTCACACGCCTGACCTATGATGATAGGTCCGGAGCCTATGATAAGCACTTTGTTTATGTCATTTCTTTTTGGCATAACGCAATCTCCTTTGTTTTAATGTTTTTATGTAGGTAAAAAAGGCAAAAAATTTTTGTTGCCTACGGCAAACCTTTTTATAGGACCATGCCAACAATTACGATGACATGGTCCTTAATTTAAATATTATCTTTGAACTCTGCCGGAGCCGTCGCCCTTCATAAGGGTTTTAACTTCGTTTACGCTGACTCTGTTGAAGTCGCCGAGGATAGAATGTTTCAGGCAGCTTGCCGCAACAGCAAATTCCAAAGCATCTTCCTGATTGTCATAATTGTTCAAACCGTATATCAGGCCGCCGCCAAAGCTGTCGCCGCCGCCTACACGGTCAACGATATCGGTTATTTCGTATTTACGGCTTACATAGAAGTCTTTGCCGTTGTATATACAAGCCGACCAGTCGTTGTGTGTTGCACTCTTGCTTTCACGAAGTGTGATGGCAATAGTGGAAACGTTTGGATAACGTTTCATAACCTCTTTTGCAAGCTCTTCGTATTTTGTTGTGTCCAGAACGCCGCTTTCAACCTTTTGGTTGTTTTCTATGCCCAAAGATTTCTGGCAGTCTTCTTCGTTTGCGATAACAACGTCAACATATTTAACAATTTCGCTCATAACCTCTTTAGCTTCAACGCCGTATTTCCAAAGGTTCTTTCTGAAGTTGAGGTCGCAGGAAACGGTAAGCCCCATCTCCTTTGCGGTTTTAACGGCTATCATGGATAAATCGGCAGCGGATTTGCTTATAGCCGGAGTGATGCCTGTAATATGGAACCATGTTGCATCTTTGAAAGCCTTTTTGAAATCCACGTCATCAGGTGTCGCCAAAGATATGGCGGAATACTCTCTGTCATATATAACCTTTGACGGACGTTGGTTAGCACCGCTTTCCAAATAGTATATACCAACTCTGCCTTTACCCGTTGCGATGTTTGATGTGTCAACGCCAAAGCCTCTTAACTGACCTATGCAGGCTTTGGAAATATCGTTGTCCGGCAAAACGGTTACGAACGCTGCGTCCATACCGTAGTTTGCGAGCGATACAGCAACGTTGGCTTCGCCGCCGCCGAATGTCGCCTCTAATGACGGAGATTGGAAAAATCTTTCCAAGCCCGGTGATTTAAGTCTTAACATTATTTCGCCGAATGTAACAACTTTTTGTGCCATGATAAAAAACTCCTTCACAAATTATTAAGATTAGCTGCAGGGCGGATTATTTAGCCGCTCTTGCCTCTTTTATTTTTTCAATAAACTGTCTGCCGATAGTTGTGATGCTTTCGTAGTCGCCTTTTTTTGCGCCTGCTGTCAACGCACCGCCTGCACCCACAGCAACAGCACCGGCTTTTATCCAGTCGCCCACATTGTTTATGTCCACGCCGCCGGTAGGCATCATTTTAGCGTACGGAATAGGGCCTTTTATAGCTTTGAGTATTTTAGGGCCGAATGCTTCGCCCGGGAATATTTTAATAATGTCAGCGCCTGCTTCCATTGCTTCAACAACCTCTTTGATAGTCATTGCACCGGGCATTGAAGGCACTCTGTATCTGTTACAGAGTTTTACAACGTCTGCGTTGAAATACGGGCTTACAATATACTGTGCACCGCTGAGGATAGCTGTTCTTGCGGTTTCGCTGTCCATAACCGTACCGGCACCCAATATGATTTCTTCAGGAGAGTATGCCTTTGCAACTTCCTCTATAACTCTGTGAGCAGCAGGAACGGTGAAGGTCATTTCTATTGCCGCAACTCCGCCTTTTATGCATGCTTCCGTTATTTTTTTAGCCTGATCGGCATTTTCCGCTCTTACAACGGCAACAATACCGACATCGGTTATTTTTGAAATTACTTGTTCTTTATCCATTATATATTCCTCCCATACAATAATCATATATCAAACTTTCAAATCATTGTATCATAAATTGGTATAATCCGCAAGAGGGATTGTCCAATTATTTTTAATATATCCAAATTTTTATTTGTTTTATACATCTGCAAACGACAGTATATGCCGTAAAACAATTTTAAAAAGCAGAAATAATGAATATAAACAGCAGAAAACGGAATATTTTAAAAAAGCGTGTCGGATTGTTTTTGAATTACGACATCACGTTTTGACATTATTTTTTCGCCTCGGTGAATATAATAGTATTTGCTAATTATTTTTTGTCAGAGGGGTTGAAAAAATCATGAGTGAAGTGAATGTTTTTAAAAGGACGGCGTCGCAGGAGGATGAAAAGCCCGGGTTTTCGTTGAAAAGCTTGGGCATGTTGTTTTCCATGCCGGGCCTTAGTGATATTGCGCGTGTGCTTGTATTTATGCTTATAAGCCGTGTCAATGTTTTGTGGTCGGCATTTCCGTTTGCACCGGCATTGTTCGCACTCTGTCCGCTGAATAAGATGTACATAGGACTGTTGGCTGTAACGGCAGGCATATTGACGGGCGGAGTTTTGCTTCCGGATTTGATTAAATACCTTATTGCCTGCATAATAATAGGCGTAGTTACGGTGATATACAACAAATACAGCAGAGACGAAACGCATGACATACACGATAAACCGTATCTTGGAGCATTGGTTTGTTTTTTGGGCTTGTTTGTATCCGGGGTTTTGAGTGCGGTGGCGAACGGGCTTTTGATGTATGACGTTCTGGCACTGGTGGTGGAAAGCGTGCTGTGCGGTGTTAGCTATATTATATTTTTGACATCGGACAACTTAACGGCATCGCTGAAAAAACGCACACGTGTGTCGCAGACGGAGCTGACGGCAATATGCCTCACGGCGGCGATATGTGTTCTGGGCGTTGATAATTTACCCCTTTTCGGCGGACAGGTTGCCAACGTAATATGTATTTTGGGTATGCTGATAACCGCGTACAACATTGAAGTCGGCTCATCGAGCGGCGTGGCAATAACGCTTGGCATAATTCTGGGGCTTGACAAACCGGATTTGTTGCGTTTGGCAGGATTGTTCGGCTTTATGTCGGTATGCGGCGGGTCGCTTAAAAATCTTGGTAAATTCGGTACGGCATTCGGGCTTGCCGGTGCATATTTTTTAGCGGTAATATATTCTCCCGGCATAGGCAATATTGTGAATGTGTACACGTTATTGGCGGCAGTGGCGTTGTTTCTGGCAATACCCAAAAAGACGCATGCCGCCATGCGTGAATTTTTTGCAAAGACGCTCACAAACCGTCCGGGAATAAACGTTAAAGATTTTATAACTATGCGTCTTACGGGGATAGCCGACGCATTTTCGGCACTGTCGGGTGCGTTTTGCGACCTGGCTGTGCATCAGAAAAAGTACAATATTGAAAATCCGGCAACTGTGTTTGACGAAACCACCGACAGGGTGTGTAACGATTGTTCCATGCGTGAGCATTGCTGGCAGAAGGAGTATGGCAGCAGTGTGGACGCTATGAACAAAATGCTGGACAAAATAGAGGAAAAAGGATATGCCGACGTGCTTGATGCACCGACGCACTTTGCAAAACGCTGCCTGCGTATGGACAGGCTGGTATGCACGCTGAACCATTGCTATGAAAATTTCAGGATGAATGCGTTGCACGTTAAGCAGCGTGCCAAGGACAGGGAGATGGTGTATCAGCAATACAACAGCATTGCAGGCATATTAAGCACTGTTGCGTCTGAAATGCAGCAAGGATTCAGGTTTGTGCCGGAGAAGGAAAAGGCTTTGGCTGCGGAGTTTGACAAGCACGGCATACGCACCGCACAGGTATGTGTTGTGGAAACATATGCCGGCAAGATGGAGATATATGTTGAAGGTACAGGCAAAACAAAAGAGCTTGACGCCGCAAAAATTGCCCAGATAACGGCGGATTATCTTGACGAAACCATATCGGTCGACAACGGTTTTTCGGAAAATATGATACGTTTGTTTACTCAAACAGGATTCACGCTTCAGACGGGTGCATCAAGGCTGAAAAAGGCACACGAAGACGAATGCGGCGACAACTACAGCTGTGTTGACACCAACGACGGACAGCACATAATTATTCTCAGCGACGGAATGGGGTCGGGAAGAGACGCATCACGTCAAAGCAGTCAGGTTATATCGCTTTTGGAGCGGTTTTTGCGTGCGGGATTCAATAAATCCACAGCTATAGGATTTATCAATTCGGTTATGTGTTCGCGAAGTGATGACGAAGCGGTGGCAACGGTTGATCTGACGGTGATAGACCTTGCAAGTGCAAAATGCGAATTTGTTAAGATAGGTTCGAGCGTAAGCTTTGTTAAGACAGATGACGGAATTGAAATAATAAGGAGCAACAGTCTGCCTGCAGGCATATTTTCCGATGTGGATATGGATGTTGTGTCGCGGCAGCTAAATGCAGGCGACGTTATTGCAGTAGTGAGCGACGGGGTTTATGAGGCGGTTCCGGGCGACGATGCCGAAAAGGACAGATGGTTTATAAGCAGGCTGCACACATTGTGCGACTATGATGATATGCAGTATGCGTCGGAGCAGTTTTTGGATATGGTGTCTGCCGAGACCGGCAGAGAACCTTCCGATGATATGACTGTGATATTTGCAAGAGTGGAACTTAGATAAAATCAGACAGAAAAAACGAGATTGACAATAACTCATTATCCTTTTCGACCAACAGGTTGTATATAAGTTTACAGATATACTAAAACAGCAGCCACTTTGGCTGCTGTTTTATTTGTATGTATCAGTTTAAAATTATTTATTTAATCTTGCTTCAAGCTTATCAAGCTCGTCTTTAATGCCTTTAGGAAGTCTGTCGCCGAATTGAGCAAAATACTCTTTCTGACCTTTTATTTCTTCCTTCCAAACATCTTTATCAACGCTCAACAACTCTTTAAGTGTTGCTTCATTGATATCAAGATCGGTTGTGTCGATGGATTCAGGCAAATAACCGATAGCTGATTCAACTGCGTCTGCTTTACCTTCACATCTGTCCAATATCCAAAGAAGAACACGCATGTTATCGCCAAAGCCAGGCCACATAAAGTTGCCTTCGTCATCCTGTCTGAACCAGTTAACGTGGAAGATTTTAGGAGCTTTTGCAGGATCGATTTTGTTGCCCATTTCAAGCCAATGACCAAAGTAGTCAGCCATATTGTAACCGACAAAAGGCTTCATAGCCATAGGATCACGTCTTACAACGCCTACAGCACCTGTTGCGGCTGCTGTTGTTTCGGAAGCCATTGTTGCGCCGACAAATACGCCGTGTTGCCAATCATATGCCTGATATACAAGCGGAGCGGTTTTAGCACGTCGTCCGCCGAATACGATTGCAGAAATCGGCACGCCCTGCGGATTTTCAAATTCAGGCGATATGCAAGGGCAGTTAACAGCCGGAGCAGTAAATCTTGAGTTAGGATGAGCAAGTTTGCCTTCGTAAGTCTTGCCGTTAACGTGTTTACCTGTCCATTCTGTACAGTTTTCAGGCGGATTCTTGTCCAAACCTTCCCACCATACAGTATTGTCGTCGTTGTTTATTGCAACGTTTGTGAATATAGTATTCTTCTTTGTAGCAGCCAAAGCGTTGAAATTGGTTTTTTCGCTTGTTCCCGGTGCAACGCCGAAGAAACCTGCTTCAGGGTTTATGGCATACAGTCTGCCGTCAGGACCGATTCTGAGCCATGCGATATCGTCGCCGACTGTCCAAACCTTATAGCCTTTTTTCTTAAGATATTCCGGCGGAATAAGCATAGCAAGGTTGGTTTTACCGCAAGCCGACGGGAAAGCGGCACAGATATACTTAACTTCACCCTTCGGATTTTCCAATCCCAAGATGAGCATGTGTTCAGCCATCCAGCCTTCTTTCATGCCGAGATAAGAAGCAATTCTGAGTGCAAAGCACTTTTTACCAAGCAAAACGTTACCGCCGTATGCTGAGTTGATTGACCATATTGTTGAATCCTGCGGGAACTGAACAATATATCTTTCTTCAGGATCAACGTCTTTTTTAGCGTGAAGGCATTTAACAAAATCAGCGTCATCACCAAGCTGATCCATAACAGGCTTGCCTATTCTTGTCATAATGGCCATGTTAAGAACAACATATATGCTGTCGGTAAGCTCTATACCGATTTTTGAGAACGGAGAGCCTACAGGACCCATTGAATAAGGAATAACATACATTGTTCTGCCTTTCATTGAGCCGGTGTAAAGCTTTCTGAGCTTTGCATACATTTCGGCAGGATCCATCCAGTTATTGATAGGCCCTGCTTCTTCTTTTGTAGGAGTACAGATAAATGTTCTGTCCTCAACACGTGCAACGTCATTTTCAGCTGTTCTGTGATAGTAACAACCCGGCAACTTTTCCTGGTTGAGTTTGATCATTTCGCCGGAAGCAACAGCTTCTGCACGAAGAGCTTCAAGCTGTTCTTCAGAACCGTCGATCCAGACAATTTTATCAGGGGTTGTCATTTGAGCCATTTCATCAAGCCAGTTTAATACTGCTTTATTATTAGTCATGATTAAATCTCCTCCCTATTTTCAGGCACTGTATGCCCGTGTAAAATGGGAAAATTGACATTTTCACCAATCTCCCCCATTTTAATTTATGAATTAATTATACTATACTCATCTTAAAAATAAAAGACTTTTTTTATAAACTTTTTGCCGATTTTTTGTTAATTTTCATGCACACAAATAGCAAGAATGTCAAATAACATATTAAAAGCATCAGTTTTCAAACAACACGTCGGCGTCTTTAAAAGAGTTCAGATACACATCCGCTGTGTTTTTTATCGCTTCGGCGTCCTGCTCGGCACTTTTGTCATACACGCCCACAACAAAAAAGCCTGCTTTTTTTGCAGTCTCCATGCCGTATAATGCATCTTCAACAACAAATGCATCTTCCGGCTGACAGCCGAACAGCTCGACACATTTTAAAAAAATGTACGGATCGTCCTTACCTTTTTTAACATCGGAACAGGTTAATATAAATTCAAAATAGTCGTACACGCCCAGTCTCTTTAACGCAAACTCACACAGCGACCTTTCGGAAGCGGTTGCAACGCACATCCTTACGTTATTGTCTTTTAGCTTTTGCAAAAACTCTGCGGTGTAGGGTTTTAACTGCACCTGCTGAGCATACTTCTTTTGCACAGCCTCCTTGGTTGCTTCAAAAACTTCGTCCAAATCCAAGTCAAGAGCAAAGGTGTCTATAAAATATTTCATAGCCTCTTTAAAATCCATCTTTTTAACTTTATCGTTCAATCCCTCAGGCACAGGCACAGAGTATTTTTCCAAAAAATCGGGGCCGACGTCCTGCCAGATAGGCATAGAATCCAAAACCGTTCCGTCCAGATCAAATATGGCATATTTTTTCATATAAAAACCTCCGGCGTCATATCAGATAATCTTTAAAGGCATAAAATTCATATAATCGGCTGATACCAACGTATACTCTATACCGTTTACATCGCCTTGCAACGCAAAACTGTGAGCTTTTGCGTGCAGATGACCGTATATACATTTTTTGATGCCGTACCTGTTCATTACCTCTGTAAAGCCCGTTGTCAAATAGTCCGACGATACGGGCGGATAGTGCATAAACACAATTATTTCATCAGCCTTATCTGCGGCGGACTGTATTGAAAGTTCCAGCCGCTGCACCTCACGTGAAAATATGGCGGCATCATAATCCTTGGCATTTGGCATCGACCAGCCTCGCGTGCCGCATATACCGATATCTCTGCCGCCGGCTTTGACTATGTAGGAATTGTTTTGCAAAAAATCAATATTGTTAAATTTGTTGGCTTGCACAAATTCGTCCATCTTTTTTTTGGTAGTCCACCAATAGTCATGGTTGCCCTTTAAAATCACCTTTTTGCCCGGCAGCACCGACAAAAACTCAAAGTCTTTATATGCCTGCTCTATATAGGTTGCCCAGCAAAAATCGCCGCCTATAACAACGGTGTCATCCTCCGATACGGCAGTTTGCCAGTTTTCACGTAATTTTTCTGTGTAATTTTCCCACACCGTGCCGAAAACGTCCATAGGTTTATCTATGCCCAACGGCAGATGCAGGTCTGATATGGTGTAGACAGACATCACTGCACTCCTTGATTTTAAAAATTTTGCCATGAATGTTCAGACGTTAAATGCGTAAAATAAAAGCGTGATCAAATCACTTAATAACCTTTTAACGGAGAGTGCTTTTTATTATGAATATACAAAACGTATCAAGCAATTATATCAGCTGCAGCGTTAAAGAATGTGCATATCATGGCAGCAACGACTGCTGCACAGCACCGAATGTTGAAATAAACGATATGCACGGGCCTGTTTCCACAAGCGATAACACCTGCTGCAAAACATTTGTGCCGATTGTGAAAAACTATTAATTAACGTCAAACCGAGAAAAATATTTTTTCAAACGTTCTGAATCCGGTTGCGTGCAGCCGGATACATAATTTAATCTTGTATAATTCCGCCGCCCAACAAAAGCTCCTCGTCATAAAACACTATTGACTGACCTTTTGTTACCGCACGCTGCGGTTCGTCAAACGTTACGCGGTACAAGCCGCCGCCAAGCGGCTCAAGCACCGCCTTTGACGGAGGTGCGGCATATCTTACCTTGGCATATACCTCTATGGCAGAGTCCGGCTCTGTTATTGCTGTAAAGTTTGTCTTGCCTATAATAGCACTTTGCATAAACTCTTCGCCCTTTTTACCGAGCGTTACGGTGTTGTCGGCGGGATTGATATTCAAAACGAAAACAGGCTCGCCAAAGCTCTGCCCCAATCCCTTGCGTTGACCTATTGTATAGTATATGATGCCCTTATGCGTTCCTATAACATTATTTTTTGTGTCGATAAAATTACCGGGAACGGGCGTATAATTGTAGTTTTTCTTTATATAGTCAACATAATTTATATCGGGCGGAATAAAACAATTTTCCTGACTGTCCGGCTTGTCCGACGTCATAAGCCCCATATCTGCCGCCATTGCACGCACAGTCGGCTTATCGTATTCCGACAGCGGCGTTATAAATCTTGACAGCTGCTCCTGTTTAAGATTATAGAGCATATATGTCTGATCCTTTTTGCCCGCCTTTGAACGCATCAAGCTGTATCTGCCTGTCAATTCGTTAAAGTGAGTTTTTGCATAATGACCTGTGGCTATGTGTTGTGCCCCTATCTGATCGGCACACATAAGCAGCGAATCAAACTTGACCTCTCTGTTGCACATAACGCACGGATTCGGCGTTTCGCCGTTCATATACGACTGTGCAAAATAGTCTATTACGCTCTTTTTAAATTTTTCGCTTACGTCAAGCACAATATGCTTTATGCCCAACGCATTACAAACCTCTCTGCCGTCTGCCGCAGGAGCAAACTCTTCGTCCGGCGCTGAAACAGTTTTTATGGTAAGACCTATTACTTCATAACCTTGTTTCTGCAACAAAGCGGCGGCAACAGAACTGTCCACGCCGCCGCTTATACCAAGCACAACCTTTTCTTTCATAATTATGCCCCTTTAAAGGATGTTTATTCGTGATGCACGTCGCAATCCTTGCAACAACCGCTGCATTCGGTTTTTACAGGGCTTTCCTTGCCCTGACGTGCATAATAGTCTTCTATTGCGGCTTTTATAGCTTCCTCTGCAAGCACCGAGCAATGCACCTTTGCCGGAGGAAGTCCGTCCAACGCTTCCATAACGGCTTTATTTGTAAGCTCCAATGCTTCTGCAACAGATTTCCCTTTAACCATTTCGGTTGCCATAGAGCTGGTTGCAACAGCAGCACCGCAGCCAAAGGTTTTAAATTTAACGTCTTTTATTATATCGTCTTCTATTTGCAGATATATCTTCATTATATCGCCGCATCTTGCGTTTCCGACTTGTCCTACTGCGTTGGCGTTTTCCAGCTCACCCACATTTCTCGGATTTGAAAAATGGTCCATAACTTTTTCGCTGTACATACAAATTTCTCCTTTCAAAACTGACCTAAAACGTTAGGTAGAATTATTATTTTTCTTTTGATATTTCCTCGTATAAAGGCGACATCTTTCTCAATCTTTCCACAATGCCCGGAAGCACACTCATTACATAATCCACGTCTTCGCTTGTTGTCTCGTTGCTGAGGCTCAATCGTGTGGAGCCGTGGGCAATTTCATGCGGCAAGCCGATTGCCAGAAGCACGTGCGACGGATCCAGCGAACCCGACGTGCAGGCGGAACCGCTTGATGCCGCTATGCCGTTTATATCAAGCATAAGCAATATTGACTCACCCTCTATATATTTGAATGAGAAGTTAACGTTTGTCGGTAAACGTTTTACACGGTCGCCGTTCAAACGGCAATACGGTATTTTTTCCTCTATTTCTTTAATAAGTCTGTCTCTTAACGCTGTCATTTTGGCAATGTTTTCGTCCATGTGTTCCATTGCCGATTCTATAGCCGTTCCCAATCCCACGATACCTGCAACGTTTTCTGTGCCGGCACGCTTGTTGCTCTCCTGTGCACCGCCGTGATGAAGATTATCAAGACGTATACCGCTTTTAACATACAAAGCCCCCACGCCTTTAGGCCCATGGATTTTGTGGGCAGACATAGACAGCATGTCTATATTCATTTCCTGTACATCTATTTTCATATTACCTATCGCCTGAACCGCATCGGTGTGGAACACGATTTTGTGGTCATGGGCGATTTTACCTATTTCAGCTATAGGCTCTATTGTTCCTATCTCGTTATTTGCCGTCATAATCGTGATCATTATGGTTGTCGGCTTTATGGCTTTTTCAAGATCGTCAAGACTGATAAGACCGTTGGCGTCGACAGGCAGATAAGTTACTTCAAAGCCTTGTTTTTCAAGATACTGCAACGTGTGAAGCACGGCATGGTGTTCTATGGCACTTGAAATTATGTGATTTCCTTTATTTTTATGAGCAAAAGCATACCCCTTTATTGCCCAGTTATCGGCTTCTGTGCCCGACGCTGTGAAATATATATTATTAACCTTTGGTGCGTTCAATGCTTTTGCAACCTTCTCACGTGCGGCGTCAACAGCTGCTCTGGCATCTCTGCCTATAGAATATATAGATGACGGGTTTCCGTAATGTTGTGTCAGATACGGTTTCATGGACTCGAAAACTTCATCGGTAATTCTGGTTGTGGCACTATTGTCCATATATACAAACTTTGACACAATATCATCCTCCTTTGTATTAATTCTAACTTGCCGTCAAGTGGCGACAGCTGTCTGCATCTACAGCAGGCACTATATATTTTACACCTTTTTTTACTAAATATCAATAACAAAACAAAAAAAGCGGCACGTTAATTCT
>CAJOGA010000007.1 GCA_905233855.1 uncultured Clostridia bacterium | reverse complement strand
ATACAGGAATACAGAAATAAGATAAACCAAATAGAACGTTTGAAAACAGCGTTAAGCAATCTGGACTATAAAACATTAAAGTTTGTTGACGGTGCAATGTCGGCACAAGAATATGAGCCGGTAAGGATTGAAAAACAAAACTGCAGAGACCGAATTAACGCTTTAGAGGCTGACTTGGAAGATTTACAGCAAGCTTATGAACAAGCAGAGCAGGAATCTATAGCGAATGCGAAACAACAAGCAGTTCAAAAAAGGTTAGAAGTAGAAGCAGAAAAAGAACGTCGTTTGCAGGAAGTGCTTGCAGAAGAACAAGCCGAGGCAGACAGACGGGCAGAGATTATGCGTTTGATGGAAGAAGAGGAAAACGTGCCGCTTGAGGAAGGTGAAAGCTGATGTCAGAATTTTTACATAAGATATTCAACATAAAAGACATTCCTGTTTTGATGACGTTTTTCGGCATGATAGCCGCAATGCTCGGCGGATACGATTTAATGCTGGCGACGCTTTTGGGCTTTACCGTGGCGGATTATGTGTCGGGGGTTGCGTCTGCATTTGTATCAAAGGAGGTATCCAGCAAAATTGCCGCAAAAGGCATTTTGAAAAAGTTTGGCATGTTTGTTCTGGTGTTTGTGGCAGTCCGGCTTGATGTTTTACTTGGTATATCTCCAGCAATCAGAACAATAACCATAGGTTTTTACATAAGCGTTGAGGGCCTGAGTATATTGGAAAACTGGACTAAAATAGGACTGCCTATGCCCGATATAATAAAAGACAAGCTTATTCAGCTTAAAGATGCAAAGCAAAATGATACAGACGGGAGCGATGATTCGTAATGACTATAGAAAAAGTTATCAACAGAGCCGATGCGTTTTATCCGAACCACTTCACGCTGGACGAAAAGCTGGATTGGTGCTATGAATTAAGCTGTATGTTGCGTTCACAGGTGAAAAAGATATATAAATCCATATCAAGCACATCGAACGAGTGTGTGTTGCCGGATGACATCAGTCTGGAAGACGTTGTTGTTTTGCAATGCAACAAAGTCCCTTATGAAAAAATTGATATAACCGATACCGAGATTATAAAAACCCCCGGTGTATTAAAGCTTTCAACCAAGTCAAAAGACGGTGTACGCGTAACATATCTGTCAAGACCGCTGCCTTATAACAAGTTTATCTTCGAAGGCGAGATAACCTGTGATAATAATATTATTGTGCTGCCGGAGGGCGGAAGGATAAACCTTTTAGAACCGGGCGACACTCTGATATTGTTTTTTGACGACACAACGCTGTTCAAAATGATAAATGAAATCGATACAGACTCAAACACTATCACTTTATCGGAACCGATACCGGATAAAGAGGGACAGCAGAACGTGATAATCAAGCGTATGGTGGACGATTCAACCGAATGCGGTGCACCGTTTGACACTATGTATGTTGACTGGCTGTTGGGTAAGTTTGCATTTTATCAGAATGATTTTGAAGCGTATAATCAGCACATGGCATTGTTCAATTCCAAGCTTGATAATTACGAAAAAACATATAAGCAGACAAATCCTTTAAGCATCAGGGCAAGATTTCATTCGTTTTGGTGAGATTAAACGCAAAAGAGAACGGAGGTAAATATGTTTCAACCATTTGTTAAAAATGTTAAAACAAATAAACTGGAGATAGATTCATTTTCGGGTCTGAACAAAACCAACACAATTGCCGATAACGAATTTTCCAAATTGAAAAATCTGTCGCTTAGAGAATATCCGTCCGTTACACCACGCAAAAAACGTATGGAAACGGTTATGACGCTTGAACCGTCCGGCGAAATAATACCCCCTGCTGATATACAGAAAATATTGCAGGTAAAGCCGAATCCGGGTTTTATCACTGACGGTGAATTGGTTATAGACGACACTATTGCCGCCGTTGCGTACCACAGGCTTTATTATAACGGGGCTTTGGTACAAAAAGACGGTGATGAGGAATATGAGCTTGAAGCAAATGATGTTATATGCTTTAACAATATGTTGTATATTTTCCCCGACAAGCTTTGCTGCGATTTATCGGACGGAGAGCCTGTTTTAAAAAGTATGTCGGACGTGTTTCAGGCAAGATCAATAAGTTTTAAATCGACAGAGTCGTCCTCCGGATTTATAACCAACACCGTAACGCGGCCGAGCGGCACGTGGGACACCTTGTTTAAAAAAGGCGACAGCATTGTCATATCGGGTTGCACCAAGCAGAAAAACAACACCGTAAAAACCTCTGCCAGAATAAACAGCTCCGACACAGACGACATTGTATCGGTAATTGTGGAGGATGTTTCGGATAACGAAATGAAGGTGTCGTGTTACAATGCTTTGGGAGCTTGTATGAAGTTTGACACAGGTACGTCGGACAGGTACACCGAATCGGTACAGATTAAAATTGAAAAGTATATTCCGGACATGTCGCATGTGTGCGTGCACAACAATCGCCTGTGGGGAACATCGCGGGACGGCAAGTACATATATGCGTCCAAGCTCGGCGATTTCAGCAATTTCAATTCGTTTTCCGGCATAAGCACAGACAGCTGGTGGGCACTCATAGCCACAGACGATGAATTTACGGCGATAACATCGTATGAAAACCACGTTGTGGCATTTAAGAAAAATTATATATATGAGGTGTACGGCGACAAGCCTTCCAACTTCCAAATCCCGTATGCAGTGAACGGCGGCTGCAGCGACGGCAACAGTATTGCACAGATAAGCGGAGTTTTGTTTTTTACCGATAACGGAGGTGTCAGCGTGTATAACGGAGCGGAGCCGATAGAAATATCGCAGAAGATATTGCCCGATAAAGACATAGTTTGTGCGGCAGGCGTCTCTTTTGATAAAAAATATTATCTGTCGGCAAAATCTGCAGGCGGCGAAGCAATGCTGTATGTGTATGACACAGCTTTGAAAAATTGGCTTATGTATGACGAAACGGATGTTAAGTGCTTTGTTAAAATAGAGGATATGATGTTTGCACTTACCGATGACGCGCTTTTTTTGACAGAAACCGAGTTGGGTGATGAGACCGTGCAATGGGAATGTGTTACAAAGGATTTTTCATACTGTGTGGACAAAAAGATTGTGAACAAGGTTTGTATCGATATGGAAATTGAGGCAAATTCGCAGGCGGAGATAGAACTGTGTTACGACGGCAGAATCACATTAGAGTGTTGCAAAATCAGCGGAGGACTGAAACGTGTACACAATATCCCCATACGTATACGGCGTTGCGACAGCTTTAAAATCATAATTAAAGGCAGCGGCAAATTCAGCTTGAACAAAATACAGATAGTGTATACAAAGAAATAAGAAAGGATGGTTTATATGACTCTTAATGCTGTTAGAGAATTACCGTGGGAAAAACAGCTGGAATATTTTGCAAAGGACGCGTCGCTTTATAAGCAGGAGATGGATCGTGTCAATGCTGTTTTGGCAAAAAATCCTGAAAATATGCAGGCGGTTACATGGCGTAATCAGCTGAACGCCGCATGGGGAGGCGAGGATCTGAACAATGTTATAAGCGGCAATTTTGATCCTTCAAAATATAAAACGCCTACCATGGAATCGTCTGTTAAAACAAGAGATTACCTTGCAACGGCAGGCGGAGCGTTAGGTCTTAATCTGGATGTGGATTGGGATAATTCCAACGTTACCGTCGGCGGACACATCGTATCGCCTGATTATGTCAGCCAAAACGGAAATTCATATATTAACAAAAAGACGGCGGACAGTATTGTGCAGCAGATAGCCGAGGACAACGGCGTAAAGAACAGATGGGATATTTACCAAAAATACAGCGACAAATACGGCACCAAAATTGACGATTTAATCAAAGAGCTTACAAACCGCAAGTCGTTTGAATACGATCCCGATACCGATCCTGTGTTTACGGCATATAAAGAGCAATACGGCAAAAGCGGCAACAAAGCCATGGAGGATGCCATGGGTACTGCAGGAGCGTTAAATTCCGGAATGGCAACAAGCAATGCCGTAACTGCAGGTGCAATGGCAAAACGCGAGTGGGACGACGCTTTAATGGGACGTTTGGGAGAGCTTGCGAATAATGCGTATGAACGTTATGCCGCAGATTACGACATGAAAGGTAAGACGCTGCAAAACCTTATCAATCTTAGCAATTCGGCTTTTGATAGGGAATACGGTGTTAATAACGACATAATATCAGGCATTAATAAAGCCAATGAGGTTAAGAATGCAACAAAGCAGGAAATAGACGCCATAAACAGGGACGAAGCAAGATATGCAGCTGAAGCGGCACTTAAGAACCTCGAATCGGACAGAAATTGGGCGGCTACTCAAACAAGTCTGAATCAGGCACAGCGTGAACAGGAATATAAAGAGGAACAGGATAAAATCAAAAATCTTATAACGTTTGTGGATATGTTCGGCGAAGTGTACAGCGACCAGGTTGCAGAGGTTATAGGCTTGCCTAAAGGCACACCTACATACGAGGTTAAAAAGGCCTTGCAGGATCAGGCAAACAAGCTGGAGGTTATGAATCTTCAAAAGGAAACAGACAAAGAATTGTTGGAAAAGAAAGCGAGCCTTGAGGCTAACACAAGAGCGTCGTCATCGGCGTCGCGTTCATCTTCATCGTCATCTTCATCGTCGTCCGGCAGTGTCAAAACAACAGCGTCCAATTCGGATAACGGCTTCAGAATACCCGACAGAGATTTGAGTCAGGACGAGATAAAGGCCATAATGAACCGCCCGCGATCAACTTCGTTGTCAGCCTCTATGTACAAACAATACATAGACAATGCGTATGTTATGTTAAACGGATATAAAAATGTGTATATAATGTCGAAGGAACCGAGAGATCTGGCATATTTGAAAAGACGTTCCGATACGCTGACATATCTTGTTGAGTCAAATATGAGCAGCGAACAGTTCTGGGACGCAGTTAAGCTGTTGGAGCTTGATGAAGGCGACTTATGTGCATATAAGGGCGGATACAGTTCCAGAATGATACGCGTGATGGATTCGCAATAATAACGAAAACCGTTTTGCGTATTTTTAAGATATAATACAGGCAATTTAAATGGGCACAGGTTTTAACCTGTGCCCATCAGACTGTCAATTATTGATTTTTTATCAGTCTATCGACGGCATTATTATGATTGTGTTAGCCTGGAAGAACACGCCGTTCATAACGCCTGTTACCATTATGGTTTGTCCTTCTTTAACATCCGAGAACTTCATAGATGCACCGGTTGAACCGTTAACAACCGTAACCGTGTTCTTAACATAAACAGTTTCCTGAGTGTAGCCGCCATAGCTGTCTGCAACGTTCATTATCAAGGTGTTGAGACTGGTGTTTGTTGCTTCAACAACGCCCATTTTTTGTAACGAACTAACAACTGTCTGCGATTCTATCTTTGTAACTGTTTGTCCGTCCAGGTTGACTTTAACGTTATAACCCAAACGCAAGTCGTATATGTCAGATTCTTTTGAGTCAAGAGTGATAACGGTGTCTCTGGAGAAGGAATATTCATACTCTTTGCCGTCAACGTTTATGGTTACGGAAGGTGATTTGGAAATATTGATTGCTTCTATCGAACCGTTTACTGTGGTTTTAACCGATTTAACATTGATAGCTGTTACAGCGTCATATTCAAGGGTTAATGTGCCTTTATCGCCGACAACGATATTTGCCAAGGTTGCTTTGTCATCGTTTCTTATAACGCTTACGGTGTCGCCCAAAGTAATAACCATTCCGTCATATTCTTTAAGCGGGTGAGAGATTTTAATTGTGGATACTTTATCTATCACAATTTCTTCTATTGTTGCATCGGTTATTTTTGTTGTTTTTGCTTTGCCTTCCAACAGTGTTACCAAGCCTTTTTTAGTTTCGACACTTACAACATCGCCCGAAGAGAAGGAACGTATGGTTGCAGGGGAATTGTCATATCTGAATGAAACATTGTCTGCAAGCTTGTATGTTACGGAATCTTTGGCAGTTCCGTCCATAGGATAAACGTCGATAGATACAACGCCGTTTTTGCTTGAATATCCGCTGAAAAGACCGGTTATTGTCTCATCCGGCGTAGCAACGGTAATATCCACAAAGGCAACCGAGTCTCCGGAGAATGTTATAAGAGCTTCAACGCCTGTCGGAAGGTCTTTTAATTGCGTCAAACTACCTTCAACACGGTATATAACATCGCGGCTTACGCCTATCAAAGTAGCTTGTGAATCTTCGTCCTTTATGGTTATGTTTCTTGCCACAGCGTCAAACGAGGTCAACACTGATGTTATATATGTGTAATCAAGCTGTTTCATAACCTTGTAAAGCATAACGGCAATTTCACTTCGCCTTACATCGGTCAAAGGTGAAAATATATTGTCGCCCATGCCCTGCATTATGCCCTTTTCATTTGCAAAATGAACATATCCGCGATAATCTATAGGAATATCCGATGTGTCGGCAAAGTTAAGGTCTATCATAATGCTGGATTTAACTTCGTCCTCCGCACCGAATATCTTTGTTATAAGCACAGCTGCTTCGTATCTTTTAAGAGGCTCGTTTTTAGTGGATTTACCTATGTATTTTTCCAGTTCGGAAATTTTAAGCACGCCTCTGTACAGAAGGAATGCAACTTCTTTTTCTGCGTATGTATCATATTTTTCGAGGTCGTCTGCATACATTTCATAAGCCAAATCAACTATTTCGCTGTTCATTTCGTCCGAACTACCCATAACACGTGCGAACAGAGCAATAGCCTCTTGATTGGTAACGCTCTTTTGAGGCATAAAAGTGCCGTCCGGATAGCCGGTTATGATGCCCATATCTGCCATTTCATAGATATAATCGCTTGCCCAATCCCATTCCTTGGTAAGGTCGGAGAAGTTAACGGCAAGAGCGGATTGTGCCATAACTATAAATGACAGCAATACAGCAATGGTAGACAATACTTTCTTTTTCATAAAAACATTCCTCCCGATAAAAAACATAATTGCCATGTTTTTTTATATTCACAACTATATAATATCATATTATGTTGCAAACTACAATAAAAACATTTAAAAATTCTGCTTTTTTTTACAAATTTCACATATATTATTTGTTTAAACACAAGGAATTAAAAACAAAAAGGATTTTAGCAAAAGATTATTGAATCATTTTGCTAAAATCCTTAAATTACATTAATTTAAAGACTGTTCATATACTCCGCCGTCAAGATATTCCATTTGAACAAAGTCATATATGAAATATCCGCTGTCGTTTCTGATTTCTATTTCAACAACGTTTTCGCCGTCTTTGAGCAGAGAGTTGTCAACTCTGAACTCATTATACTGTAAACGTCCGTATGCAAAAGTACGTGCACACTGTGAGTCGTCTGTGTAGTTGTATTCATATTTGAATTCGCCCACATCGTATCCGTTTACTCTTACGCCTAATGTAACATTTGTACGCACGCTGCCGGTTGCGACGGTTATCAATGCGTCGGATGTTACGGAGGAGTCTTTGTTGAATATGATTTTGTTAGGTACCGCACCTTTATAACCTCTGCCGTATGTATACCAGTCATATCTTGGGTCTGCCTCATCAACTTTGTATACAATATTGAGCGGATGTCTTACCTCAAGCTCTATAGTAGATTCAAAGTCGTAAACGTCTTCGGCGTCATAGAGCCATGTGCCGGTAGGTTCGCCGACTCTCCATGCAAGCGAGCCGTGTTTTGCGTCTGCAAAGGTAACCGTGTCAACTGTTGTGGTTTTGCCTTTTTCAACTTTTATCATTTCCGGCAGATAGAAGGTTCCGGTGTAACCGTCTTTAAATACGGTTACATTGTATTCGCCGGAATGGACGTCTTTAATTTCGTATACGCCTTCGTCGTTGTCGATACGTGTCCAGTAGTGGTAAGGACCTTTGTTTTGCTGCCATTGAGGAGCAAAACCTTTGTGGAACACGCCCTTGTCGTCTGTAGAATCTTCTCTGCCGCCGTATACGTTGACCATTACATACGCACCTTTTGCCGATGTGCCGTCCGCCATAACAACTTTACCCGTTACATCGCCGCGGTCATAGTAATGATCGCTGTCTACCCATTCATACGGATACATTGCCTCTTCCTTTGCAAGCTGAGCTTTGGCGTCTTCCATCATATCTATCATGCTGTCGCCGGTGTTTATATACCATACCCACGGACAATATACTTTTGTATATCTGCCGGCAGGGAGTTGGAATCCTGTCCAGTCGAAGTATTGCGACTCTATGTACAGTGATGACATATCCATTGTTATTTCGTTAAGGTTTGTTCTTAGTGTGTTTCCCGGGAAGGATTCGTAGCTTGGATACAACTGCCAAAATCCGAGCTTGAGCATATTGCTTACATGACCTGAGAAACGGGTGTCGGCACTGCCTTGCCACCATATGAACTTACCTTCAACCTCACCGCTTGTTCCCAAATCGGTTGCCTGTTCAACAACGGCTTTTTCGTTGTTTGGGGTTGTGCCGTATGTAGGATTTGATAATTTCTGACCGAGCAATTTTTCGCTTGAGATGTTGTAATCGTAAATTGCTTTGTCTATTCTCATGTGGATCAGGCCCTGGAGCTGTCCTGTTCCTGTTCCGAAGCCGTCTTCCGGCTGTTCAAGGATAATGTATTCGTATATCTTGCTTTCGCCTTTCATGATACGGTATCTGAAATCGAGATCGTATGACCATATCTCGTTATGCGGGAATTTGCAAGATACTTCAATAACATCGTCTGTCTGTTCAACAATTGCTATATCTCTGGAATAACCGCTTCTGTCCGGCTTGTCGGTCTGTTTCCAGCTGACGTCGTTTTGCTTGACAAGGTTGTAATCGGCGTTGGAATGTACTTTTAAGCTGCTGAATCCGCCGCTGCCCTGATTGCCTTTTGCGTCGAAGGTAACTTCAAATATACCGTTGTCTATCACTATTTTCAAATCGTCAGCTTTCACAACTTTAAGCTCGGATTTTCCGTCTTTGGCAGGAAAAGCACCTGCTTTTTTCATGTCCGGCAGATCGGCTTCTTCACCGAAGGTGTTGACAGCCACAGCCGCCTGGTGTGCTATTGTTGTGTCTTTATTTTTAAGCAGCTTTTTAAGTTCGGGTATTGCGTCTTTAGCCTTTTCAACCAAATCAACATTTTTCGCCTTGCGGTTCAAAGTGTCGATAGCACGGATAACAACCTCTCTGTTAGGGTTTTGCAGGGCTTTTATCAATGCATTTACCGATTCTTCGGTGTTTGTCATTTCAAGCTTGTCGCTTGCTTTGTTCAAAAGCATTTGTGAATACGACAATGTTTCCGGACGGAGAGCAAGTATCCAGTATTCCATAGGAATTATGTCGTCTATATTCATCATCCATATTGCACGTAAAGCATAGATTCTGACTTCTATGTTTTCCTTTTCGTTTTTCAATGCGCTCATCAGGTTGGCGGTTGCAAGTCTGGAGCTTAAGCCTATCTGACTTAATGTTACATACAAGTTTTCGCTCTTCTTTTTGAAATAGCTTTTATCGGAAAGTGCTCTTGCGGCACGCTTTTTCTGTTCTCTTGTACCGTTTTCAAACAAATCGAGCAGAAAACTTGTTATCTGTAAAGGCGACACACCTTTTCTCATATATACATTGTATGCTTCGACACGGTAATAGAAGTTGTCCTGCAGCAAATATTGTATATCGTTTTCCGTCAACACGTTTTGTATTGTTTTTCTGTATTTGTTTTCAAACAGTGATTTTCCGGTGGATTTTATTTCCGTGCCAACCGCGTTATACATCAGCATTGCGACAAGACCGCGTGTTGCGGTGTCGGATTCGTATACGTTCAAACCGCGTGATACGCAAAGCTTGTTGCCGACATCTCTGTAGCCTGACGGGTATCCGCCGGCTTTTTGAGCGTCTTCGTCATATCCCAAGGCGGAAAGAATAATTGCGGTGGCCTGCATGTCGGTTATTGTTTTGGAAGGGTCTGCCGATAAATCATTATACACCGACGTTTTAAACTCGTTTGTATCAAACGCTTTTTTGACGATTTCCAGAAATTCGCCTGCCGTTATCTGCGTATCAACACCGAATGTTGTGTCGTTTTCGCCCGACATTATGCCGAACTCCTTTAAAACATACACCGGATACTCATACACGGTGTCGTTGACATCGGCATACGTTTTTGTTATACGTTCTTTTATTGCCGCATCGTCAGACACGTCTTCAGGTATCAAAACACGTGCATAGCTGTTTATTTCTTTGCGTTCTTCATCAGTGTAGGTCGTTTTCGGCTCTGATGAACTGTTTGTGCATGCTGTAGCTGCAATAAGCATTGCTGCGGTCAATGTTAATGCAACTGCTTTTTTAAATTTTTTCATATTCGCCCTCCTGTCTGTCTGCTTATTATTTGCTCTATAAAAATATATTACCATATTTTATACACTTTTCAACAAAAAAAATTCATTTTAATAAAAAAACATGTGAAACAGGCACAAATAAAAAGCAAAAGCATTTACTGATATCAAGCCTATACGATAAAAAAATCCCCAAAGACTACGTTAGCAAATGTAATCTTTGGGGAAATATAACGCCTCTAATACTGTTTGATAAAGCTAAAAGTCCGTATTGAAAACATTATTTTAAGTTATTTACCATTCTTGTTGCAATAGCAAGAGCCTGTTCACGGGTTGCTTGTGCATATCCGATGGCTACTTCTGCGTCAGTTGTTGCTCTCGGTGCAAAAGTATTATCTCCAACACCGTTTATGATACCATTTGCCACCATAAAGTAAACGCTCGGCTTTGCCCAATCCGAAATAACTGCGTCATCCGCAAAAGGCGAAGGCATAGTGAACATAGCATTAAAAGTGCCTGCAAATTCACCGTCCTTGCTCATTTCCCAACCGGCAATCGAAATCTTCTTATATACCCTTGTCAGCATTGTTGCCGCTTGTTCTCTGTTCAGCAATGTATTAGGGTCGAAAGTGGTTGCGCTTGTTCCCGTAGTAATACCAACTTGATATGCCTTGAGTACCTCTGCATCATTTGTATCTGTAAATGGATTTACCGCAACAGGGCTTGCTTTTTCGCCTGAAAGGGCTTCATATACTTTAACACTCACAGCGGCAAACTCTGCTCTTGTAATCGGCTTTGTAAGGTCAGCGTCTTTCAGATTGTCGGGGATAAGCCCAAGTCTGTCTGCCTCCGCAAGTTCAGCCAAAGCCCATTGGGAGGCATTTTCCCAAGCCGCTGTGACGCCAAATTGAGAAAAATCTATATCAGGATTTCCAACACCACTATAGAGGGTGATATCCGGAGCCCATTTTTCGTCATACTCACTCAATGTGTTGTTTTCAGAAAACACAATTCCAAAATCATATCCCTCGACATACCCATCCAAGGAGGCTCGAACCGCATTAAGTCCGGGCACAGCTTCAAATTCAAATCCGCCTGTTGCCGACGCCTTTACCGTTGTTGACGTACCTAAGAGCCGAACCGTGGCATTCGGATTTGTTGTACCTGTAAATCTTCCCGTAAAAACATCGTTTTTGTAATTTATAAGCAGTTTTGCGAAGTCTACTGCAAAACCATCTCCACAGCCAGTCGTTTCATCTATTGTAATCTCGAAACGTCCAGAGGAAATGTCAGAATAGAAGCTCGTAGGGATAATTGCTGAAGTAATATAGGAAGTCGGACCAGTCTGGTCAACGTGATTTAATAGTTCCGCAATAAAGGGCGCGTCTTTGCCGTTTATTTTAACCGTATAATTGCTTTCAAAGCTCAGTGCCTGAAAATCATCAATGCAGAGCTGGAGCAGCGCGTTTCTGACGGTGATGCCCGAAGCGTCGTAGCTCATTGTGATTTCCAAAGCCCCATCACCATAAGCATTTTCGGTGTCGTCACCATTTCGATAGTTCATAAAATGTCCGCTGTAGCCATCACAGACATCGACACTCCTGCTTGAGCCGACATAAATGCGGTCTGTCCCCACAGGGTCAGTGCTGTCATTTACCCACGGATAACTATGGGCGTGCTGATTTACAGCGGTAAAAGGATTATAGCCGTCTTCAATAGCATATTCGTCATTGAGTGCATCAATGTCCCCAACACGCACCATCAATTCGGCTTCTGATGTGTTCCTCAATGTAACTGTTTTTGCACTCCAATCCCCATTGCTTGCATCGGTTGCCGCCATAGCAGACGCAGGTAAAAGAGATAGTGCCATTAAAAGCACAAGAATGATTGAAATAATCTTTTTGTTCATGATAATTGTTATCCTTTCCATATAATTTGTAGTTTCTCACGTGAACCGTATTGTACCATTTGTATGTCTATATTACAAGTGTTTTTGTAATAATTGTGATTATTTATGCCCCGGTTTTTTTATAACCTTTTATTTAACAGACATTTTGATAAAGCTTGAAAATTATAATTCATGTTTAAGGAATTTTTCCAAACGGTCCAAACCTTCTTTGATGTTTTCCATGCTTGTTGCATAAGACCATCTTACGTAGTCGTCGTTACCAAAACCGCTGGTCGGAACTACGGCAACCTTTGCCACGTCCAGAAAAACCTGTGCAAAATCGTCCGACGTGTTTATTTTAACGCCGTAGAATGTTTTGCCCTTGAGCTTGGATATGTTCATCATAACATAGAACGCACCGTGAGGCGTCGGACATGACACACCGTCGATTTTGTTCATGCGTTCAACCATGTAGTTGCGACGCTCGGTAAAAGCTTTTCTCATACTGTCCACACATTCGTTTCCGCCTTCAAGAGCCGCAACGGCAGCAGCCTGTGCAATGGAGTTCGGGTTTGAAGTTGCGTGGCTTTGTATGTTTGCCATAACCTTTGCTATGTCGCTGTTTGACGCTGTGTAGCCTATACGCCAGCCTGTCATTGCGTATGCTTTGGACATGCCGTTAACAACAACAGTGAGGTTTTTGATTTTATCGTTCAGCGATGCTATACTTACCGGCTTACCTTCGTACACCAGACATTCGTATATTTCGTCCGATACTATGTAGATGTTATTTTCAACGGCAACATCGGCTATTTCTTTAAGCTCGTCAGCTGTGTATGTTGCACCTGTAGGGTTTGACGGACTGTTCAACACAAAAGCCTTTGTTTTCGGAGTTATTGCGTTTTTGAACTGCTTTGCCGTTATCTTGAAGTTATTGCTTTCCGGACAGTCTACTATGACCGGCACGCCGTCTGCAAGTTTAACCATTTCCGGATAGCTTACCCAATACGGAGCAGGGATGATGACTTCGTCGCCGGGATTGCAAATTGCCATAAACACATTCATTAATGAATGTTTTGCACCGTTTGAAACCACGATCTGAGAAGGCTCGTATGTGAGCGAATTGTCTCTTTTTAATTTATCGCATATTGCCTGACGCAGCTGCAAAGTGCCTGCCGCAGGAGTGTATTTGGTAAAGCCGTCGTTAATTGCCTTTATGGCGGCTTGTTTGATATGGTCGGGCGTGTCAAAATCAGGTTCGCCGGCACCAAAGCCCACAACGTCGATGCCCTGTGCTTTCATAGCTTTGAACTTTGCGTCTATAGACAGAGTGGAAGACGGACTTACATTTCCCGCTTTATTTGAAACTTGTGTCATGTATTTAACCTCCAATAAATTTACGTCTATGTATCTTATAAATATTAATGTAGTTTTATTAATAAATCATATGCATATATATTATATTATTTAAACGGAAAATGCAACAAAATTATTCAGATAATTCAAAAATATTTATTTTTATGAGTTAAAAAATGTTGAAATAAAGAGTAAAAAGACGGTGGATATTTTTTGCAAAGGTGTGTGGAAAACTTGTATTTTCAGCTTAAAACGGCAGCTTTTATGTGGATAACCTTGTGGATAAGTGGAAAACTCAAAGTGTAAAACACATATAAAAATATTTTTGGTGTTATGAATATATCATTATGTTTTTTTATCTTATTTTAATTTTCGGACAGTTTTTTTCGGCAAAATAATTCTTGACACAATTCGTCATAGTGATAAAATATATTGTGATATGCAATGTAACGGAGATTTGATGTGAAAGGAAGACGAAGTTGAAGATTGATTGGAATAAAAAATACACCACTATAGCGGTATACGGTTTTATTGTTGTGGCGGCATCAATAGTATTTTACATTGTTTTGAATAATTTGCAGGGCTTTCTTGCGTGGATAGGACGCTTTGCCGGAATATTCACGCCGTTTTTGCTTGCGTTTTGTATTGCGTATTTGCTTAATCCCGTGCTTAAATGGGTTGAAAAGGGAATACATGCCGTTTTTGAACGCAAAAAACCGAAGCCCAAACTGAAACGCACCTTGGGAATATTAATAACATATATTTTGCTTGTAGCCGTTTTGGCACTGTTTTCGTGGGTAATATTTCCGCAAATAGTGAAAAGCCTGACAGCTGTGAGCGAGGTGCTGTCAAAGTATGTGGCTGATTTTCCGAATATCCTTTCCGGTTGGATGAGCTATGTGGATGATTCCGGCTTTATAGAATCTACGGTGTATTCGTTGCTTGAACAGTCGGAGGAGCTTATGTATAAGGCGGCTAACCTGTTAAATACCGCAATGCCTTACATTATCAATTTCACAAAACAGCTGACATCGGGCATATCAAACACCGTCATAGCGGTTATAGTGTCGATATACATGCTTATGGATAAAGAACGTTTTTTTGCACAGACCAAAAAAGTGCTCTATGCAGTGTTTCCTGAAAAATACGTTGAGTATATGATAGATATAACGCATACCGGCAACGATATTTTTTCAAAATTTATAGTGGGCAAGCTGTTGGATTCCGCCATAATAGGCGTGCTGTGTTTTGCGGGAATGACCGTTTTAAGAATACCGTATGCGTTGTTTATCAGCTTTATTATAGGGCTTACGAATATAATTCCGTATTTCGGACCGGTTATAGGTGCGGTGGTAGCCACGCTTATATTGCTGATGATATCGCCGGGGAAAACGCTTTGGTTTTTGATATTTGTCCTTATTCTTCAACAGTTTGACGGCAATATTTTAGGCCCTAAAATACTTGGTAAATCAACAGGACTGTCGGCGTTTTGGGTAATATTTGCCATAGTGCTGTTCGGAAGTTTGTTCGGAATAATGGGCATGTTTGTCGGCGTACCGCTGTTTTCGGTGTTGTATTATCTGATGCGATTGTTTGTGAACAAGCGGCTTACAGATAAACAAATGAGTACTGACACAAATGATTATGCGTCTGCCGAGGACGAGATTCTTTAAAAAATTAAAATATCAGGCATACCTGCATCGGGCATACCTGATATTTTTTGTCTATTTAAACAAAAATAAATCTTTTTCTTTTTTATATTTGTGCCTTTACAATAAAATCATATTGTGGTATTATATTAAAAGTAGTAATATGCTTTGCATATACGTATTTAAAGAAAGGCGGTTAATTTGCTATGAATGCAAAAAAAATCACATCTATCATACTGGCGCTTGTTATGACGCTCAGCATGATAACCGTAGTTCACGGTGCAAATTTTGAAGGTAGTTCTATACCGGGCTCTCTCATTTTTTATGATAGCTTTGAGACAAAAGATAACTGGTCCAGAACTAACGGCAGCGGCGAATACGGAATTTTGTCGGACGAAGAGCATACATCATATTTAAAGCTTAACGCAGACGATGGTGCAACCATCTTGAAGCAAGGCTTTGAAGGCATATACACCGGTAAGGTTGTTATGGAATTTGATGTCATGGCAGACAACGAAACCCAAGGCACCAATAAATATATTTTCTTGTCAGACGGTGCAAACGGAGGCAGTATTGCAAGAGTTTACTTTGCAAAAAACGGCTCTATAGAAGCACCTTCACAAGGCGAAGGCGATAAGAATCTCGGTGCGTTTGAGCCTGATGTTTGGAATCATATCTCGATAGAGTTTAATGTTCCGGAAAAAACATACACAGTGTCGTTAAACGGTGAAGAAAGAGGCACAATGAAGCTCACAACTAATGACCCTGCGCCTAATCTGAACTATATAATAATCCGTACCGACGCCAAAACGGGATATCTGGCACTTGACAACTTGGCTGTATATAGATTAGACGGCAAGCAAAGCGTTATTCCTACTCCTAAAATACCAACAAAATACGAAACTGTTCAAAGATTTCCAACACCGACTCCTTTGCCTACTCAAACTCCGCAGATTAAAACAGGCAAAGAGGTTGTGTACTATGAAGAAAACTTTGATACATGGCCTGCATGGGTAACAAATGAGGCAGACAAAGCAAAAGACGATACATACGGCAACTATTTGGGTTTAACAGGCTACACAAGATACAATGTAGAGTTGCCTACACCTATAAGAGAAGGTGAAAACATAACGGTTGAGTTTGACTACCGTTCAAACAATAACGGTGTTAACTCAAATAAATCAGTTTATCTTTCGGGCAACGGCTCATTTGTAATGCGTTATCACTTCAACAGAAACGGTAACGTTAACTCAGACCTGTTCACTACATACCGCTTCCATATAGGCGGCAAGAACATTCAGCCTGAGGGCGTATGGCGTCATTTCAAGGCAGTATTCAACACATACGAAAAGGAATACACAGTATCTGTAGACGGCGAAGAAATTTATACGGTTGCTCAGTACGATGTAAGAGTGCCTTTGGAAATAAACAAACTTTCAATAGAAATGGGTAACGGTGCCGGAACGTTTGATATTACTAATTTCAAAATATACGATCCGGACGGAACAGTTCAGCCTGATGAGCTGCGTCCTGTTTTGAAGCTCACGGCAAAGGTTGTGGACCATAAATTTTCTGATATGGTGGGCGAACCTGATCCAAAAGGCTCGATACATTTTAATGGCCACCCGGCAGAAATAGCCGCTTTAACATTAAACAATCTGGGGCTTATAAACGGTTATCCGGACGGCACATTCAAGCCGGACAACACGATTACAAGAGCAGAATTTGCGGCAATCGTATCAAGAGCATTCAAGCTTGAAGACAAGCCTGTAACAACAGAATTTACCGATGTTCCAAGCGACCACTGGGCAACAGGCAACATCGGAGCGGCATACGCAGCCGGCATAATCAACGGTTACGGCGACGGAACATTCGGCCCGGAAGATCCTATCAAGGAAGAACAGGCAGTCAAGATGGTTGTTGCCGCACTCGGCTATAACGACGATGCAGTCGCAAAAGGCGGCTACCCTATGGGATATATTCAAATAGGTAACGAAAAATATATCTCCAGAGGCTTGAACGTACACACAGGCGAAGAGGCAACAAGAGGTTTGGTTGCACAAATCATGTTCTACGCTTTGGGTGCACAGATAAAGGGTACAGACAAAACTTTGTATAACATGCACTCTGACAAAGCGGGTGCAAGCATAGGTCAGACATTTATCGACGCTATGCTTCAGGATTATTATTACTACCGTGAAGAAGCACTTGAAATAATGATGTTTGCAGACATCACACCGTACCAAGTGTTCAACTCCATGCTTGATGTAATGCTCAACAGTACGGATAAGGAAGAAAAAACCCGTGCTATAAGAGTATTGTCCGACTTTGTTATATTCGATACCAAAGAATATGATGTCGGCAAGACGGATAAAGCATTCATGGAATTGGTATATGGCAGATTGAATCAGCTTTCTGCCGGCAACATGGCAATGCTGGCAAACAATCCTGACGAAGATGAAGACGTGCGTTTGTATGCTTTGCGTGCGTTATACCTGTTAGACAGGGAGGATCTTGTTGAAAAAGATGCATGGACTCTTGCTTTCAAAACAAAGGCTATGAGAGTTACACGTAACCTGCTTAACAAGGCACAGGATATACTTGAAATGACAAATGACGAAGCGTCTGTCAACGCACTTATCAATGCACTTTCCAATTCTGATATAGACATTGTTTTGCGTGCGGCAGATACATTAGGCAGAAAGGGACAAAATCCTAATCTGGAAGAAAAAGCAAAAGTTGCAATTCCTGCACTGCAAAAGCTGCTTGACCACAGCAATCCGTATGTTGCGGAAAGAGCGTATGTTGCTATAAAGGATCTCGGCGGCACGCCTGATAAGGAAGTAACACCTACTCTTAACCCTTACAACGACAGCAATCAGGACGTTGTAACAATTATAGACGGTGTTGAATACAAATACGGCGATCCTATCCCGCCGAATAAGGTTGTACAAATAAGCAACGGTAACATTAATTTGATGTTCGATGCAGGCGATAACAACTCATGGGCCGGCGTTAAAAAGATGACAACCTACGACAGCAATAAGAGTTTGTTGGAAGGTTATGGCTTTATTACATGGAATTCCGGTGCATCCGGCGGTATAAAAGAGCATGACGGTGCAAGAAGCCGCGGTTTAAAAACTGCAAATGCCGATTATGCCGAATATGCATACACATATGCTCCTACAGAGTTGTTCCCTTATACTTTGGAGGTAGTTTACAGAATACCGAGAGGCGAAAGCGGATTCTATCTGTATTATACTATTGACAAGGCAGAAGGCACAGCTGCTTGCTCGCACTTATACGGTGCACCTATGTTCAGAAAGAGTTCAGACCTTTGGGAATATCAGATAGTACATGATAAACTTCAGTTCAATATTAATTTCATTAATAAATCTGAACCGATAGACACCGAATACGGCAGAAAAGATATTTATCAGTCTGTTTACCGTAACCAAAACGGTGAGCTTGAAGCTAAACACGAACACAACCCGTATCAGCTTGATACATCTATAAGCGGTAATGCAAACGATCAGTTGGGCTTGTGGAACCTGACGGTATCAAAAGATTCGTTGTGTAAGCTTCTTAAGAACGATAATACTATGTTTGAAGGCGAATACTTTACATGGTCGGAACGTCCGATTCCGGAAGGTAAGTACCATAAGGTGTACGGTCCTATAATGATATATTTCAATAAGGGCGACACACTCATAGAAAAATATGAAGACGCTAAGAACAAGCTTGCTTATGAGCAGGAAAAATGGCCTTATGCATGGATGGAAGACGATCATTACTTTGAACGTGGTTCTGTAAGCGGTAAAGTTGAAATGTTTGACGGTTCATCTCCTAAGGGCGCTTATGTTGTTGTAAATATGCCTGGCGAAACAGGAGGCAAAAAGGACGAACGCTATGTAACATGGTGCCAGAGCAACAGCCCATATCAATACTGGACACGTGCGGACGAAAACGGTTATTGGAGCATAGACAATGTTCATGCCGATACATACACCGTAACCGTATGGAAAGAAGGTTATCCGGGCGAAGTTGCAAAGGAAAATGTTGTTGTTGAAACAGCGCTTAACACCGATGTCGGCACTATTGTGTTTGAAGAATATTCAAACGGAAAGCTTGCATGGCGTGTGGGCGACGCTGACAGAACATGGCTCTATGATTCAGAGAAAAACTTCGGTTGGGAAATGCTTCACTATTATGCTTTAAGATTCCCGAACGACGTTGAGTTCAAGGTTGGTGAAAGCTTGCCTAAATATGACTGGAACTATGCTCAGATAAGGATGGATACGGCACGCCAAACACCTGTTCCGTTCAATATTATCTGGGATATGGACGAGATACCTGAAGGTCAGCCTGTGCTCACTGTTACAACCTGCAGTTCACGTAACACAGGAAGTTACGGACTTAAGGTATATGTCAACGGTACATTGGTTGACACATTAGATTACTCCGGTGATGACTCAATGGTTATGAGAACTCACTCATACGGCAAACTGATATTTAATCCTATCGAGTTTGACAAATCACTGCTTAAAACCGGTGAAAACAAAGTAACACTTGAGATTAACACCGGTGAAATATCGTACGACTTTGTTCAGCTTGAGTATAAATAAGATAATACTTCAAAAAGCAGATGCGAATTTTCGCATCTGCTTTTTTGTGTATATTCTTCCGTATTTTGTTGATACTTTAATATATATACGAAAAATGCGGGGGTAAAAAAATGTTCAGGTGGTTAAAAAAACAAAAAAAAGCTCCGGAAAAAGCAGAAAATACGGACGCACAAGACAAAAAAGTTTTGTCAAAATCGTTGAAAAACAACAGAGACACAATAAATACCTTGTTTGAGAATGTCGACACCATGCTGTCGCGTGAATTCCATAACGCACGGCAGCCGTCGCTTGCGTTTTGCATTTATTATACCGACGGAGTAACCGATGCATCGCTCATAAACGAGCATATAATAAAGCCGCTGATGCTGTCGGAGGATATTGACCCTTTGCATGACGTTTTGACACAGGTTAAAAATCATGTTGTGATGATGAATGATGTCAGTCAAACCTGCCGGATAGAAAAAATAATCGGTTCAATAACGTATGGCGACACACTTTTGTTGATTGACGGATGTGATAGTGCTTTATTGTTCAGCAGCAAAAGTTTTCAGCTGCGGTCGTTGAGTGAACCTGAGGGGGAACGTGTGCTCAGCGGACCGCGTGAGGGCTTTACAGAAGGCATAATGACAAATCTTTCACTCATCAGACGTCGTTTGCGTACCAACAACCTGAAAATACGCATGATAACAAAAGGCAAGCAGACCAACACCTCTGTTGCGGTGTTGTATATGGATAATATTGTTAACAAAAACATCTTGAACGAACTGTACCGGCGTCTTGAAACGGTCAATATAGACGGTATTTTGGACAGCAATTATATAAAAGAGTATATAGCCGAAAGGTCATTTTTGGGATTTAACACAGTCGGCACGACCGAACGTCCCGACGTTGTTGTCGGCAAGCTTTTGGAGGGCAGAATTGCTCTTGTGGTTGACGGAACACCTGTTGTGTTAACGCTTCCGTATCTTTTTATAGAAAATTTTCAGAGTAACGAAGATTATTATATGAACACAATATACGCAACGCTTTCACGGCTTTTAAGAATTGCGTCGTTCTGCTTTTCGGTAACAATACCGGCTGTGTATATATCATTGGTTGCATTTCACCATGAAATACTGCCGCATGCACTTATGCTTAATTTTGCCGCGGAACGTATGGGTGCACCGCTGCCGGCGGCGGTGGAATGTTTTGTTATGCTGATTTTGTTCGATATTTTGCGTGAAACCGGTATAAGAATGCCAAATCATATAGGGCAGGCTATGAGTATAGTTGGTGCTTTAATAATAGGTCAGGCGGCGGTGGAGGCAAAATTGGTAACAGCACCTATGATAATCGTTGTGGCGTTATCAGGTCTTACGATACTGCTTGTGCCGAGGCTGACAACCGCCAGTCAGGTGGGAAGGTATGCTTGTCTGATATTGTCGAGTTTGTTGGGCTTTATTGGGTTGATGGTTGGTGTTGCGGTGATTATTGTGCATATAATAAATTTAAAAAGCTTTGGCGTTCCTATGCTTACTCAAACCGACAGTCTTCGTTTTCAGGAAATTAAAGACATTTTTATCCGTGCTCCTTGGCCTAAAATGCTGACGCGATACAAACCGCTTACAGATAATATCGTAAGGCAAACGCAAAACGCCTCCCGAAAGTAAAGGAGCAAGAGTGATGAGAAAAAAACTTTTGATACTATGCATGAGCGTGATGCTGTGCACCTGTATGTGCGGGTGCTGGGACTACCGCGGCATCAACGAGCTTGCCATTGTTGCGGGTATGGCAATCGACGAGCCTGAAAACGGCGAAGACGGAATAATAGTATCGTTTGAGATAGTCAGCCTTTCAAGCTCGGACGGCAACGCAAAGCCGAAGCCGATATTGGTACAAACAGAGGGCAAAACCTTGGCGGAGGCTGTGTACAAGGCAAATAATAAGGTGAATAACAATATGTATTTCGGAAACGCAGAAACTGTTATTATAAGCAGGGCTGTGGCGGAAAAGCAGGGACTTGAGGTGTTTATAGACCCTTTACTTCGTGATGTTGAAATGCGGAATAATCTTTTTATTATAATATCGGGCGAGGAAAAGGCAAAGGATGTTATAAAGTCGACCGATGATGAAACTATAGTGTCGTACGACATAAATCCGAATATAGGTTTTGCTTCTGAAAATATAGATTCACCTAAAACGTGGCCGCTTTATCGGATATATAACACCTTGTCAACGGGTGATTTGGGTATAACGCTTCCGATAGTGGGGCTTTCGCATAAACGTGAAGGTGAAATGGAATTAAGCGGTCTGGCAGTGTTTTCAAACGATAAAATGATAGGTGCTTTGCCGTATGACGAAGTGCCGTTCTACCTTTTAGCGGCAGGTAAATCGGGCAACAACAGCTTTGATATTTTTCAAGAGTATCAAAACGGCGAAAAAAGCGTAACACTGACGGTGAGGAAAAGCCGTTCAAAATATGACGTTGAACATAGCGGAGATCAATTTGTGTTTAACGTTGATATAGACGCAGATGTTGCGGCGGTTGAATTTTCACCGGGTTGGGGTGATATAACTTCGGATACCGTAAGAAAAACAGAACAATTATCATCTCAGAAGTTAAGCACAGACATTGCTTCGTTTATACAAAAAGCACAAAAAACTTACGGTGTTGATATTTTCGGCTTCGGAGAATATCTTCGCACACATGATGCAAAGCTCTGGGAAAGTGTTAAAGATAATTGGGACAATGCCTTTGCGTCGGCACAGATAAATGTAAACTGTAAGCTGAAGATTCAGGATACAGGTTTGATTAAAAAGTATTAGACGGAGATTATTATGTTGGTATTTGTTATTGTAACGCTGTTTTTTGCCGTAATTCTGTTCGCAGACATATTTGCCGACAGAAAAAGCAAAAAGCAGTTTCTGATAAAATTACTTTTTGCGTGTGCGGGATATTTAATACTTTCGCTGGCGTGTTTTGACATATATGTTCCAAGCCCGCTCAAACCAATAGAATATATGATTAAAATGTATTTTAATCCATAATTACGGAGGCATGTATGTTAAAAGAGAAACTTTCCGCACAAAATGCGGCGGCAATAATAATTATAATCCAGATAAGCAACAACATCATATTCGGTTTTTCATCTTTACATGACGGGTCGGGCGTGTGGCTGTCGCTTATAGTGGGTGTGCCGATATTTTTTGCATTGATGGGCATGTATGCCAGAATGGTGTTTCTGCTGCCGGGTAAAAACATATTTCAAATGACGCAATACGTTTTCGGACGAACCGTCGGGATAATAGTTTCGGTGCTGTTTGCATTTTATTTTATAACGCTTGCCGGAATGATACGCGGTAATTACACACAGTTTGTACATTTGGTGTTGCTTTCCCAAACGCCGTATATTGTTATTTGTCTGGCGTTTTTCTGCGTTTGCACGTATATTGCCAAAAGCGGAGTGCAAGTTTTGGGCAAGTGGTGTAAGCTGATGACGCTTGGTGCGTTTGTAGCGGTTGCAGCTATGGTGTTGGCATCGCTGCATCAGGCAGATTTGCAAAATTTGCTGCCGGTCAACAACAGAAGTTTAAAAGAACTTATACCGGACAGCTTAAACTATCTGTCATTGCCGTTCGGCGAGACGGTGTTGCTCCTCAGCATGACGGACAGGCTTGAAGAAAAGTCGAATCCGTATAAAATTTTTATCTTTGGCACGCTTATATCAATACCGCTGCTTGTAGTAGTGCTGATGCAGAATATTGCAGTGCTTGGCGAAACGCTTGCGGCAAACTCGTACTATCCGTTTTACAAGGCCGCCAGCGTTATAAGAATGGGCAGTATAGACACGCGAATAGAGTCAGTGGTGTCGTTTGCACTGATGCTGGTTGGCATATCAAAGGTTGCAGTAGCCGTAACAGCGGGTTGTGAGGCAGTTTCGTCGGTATTTAATCTTAATAACGGAAATGCGTTGATAATTCCCATAAGCTTTTTAACTGTCGCATTTTCTGTCATTATATTAAGGACAACGATGGAAACCTCTGATTTTGTTAATATTTACAGGATATATGCTTTGCCGTTTCAGGTGATTATCCCGGCGGCTGTGTGGATAGGGGCGGAGATAAAGACAAAGTCCGGAAAAGGTTGTATAGGTTCTTGAAATAGAAACGCTTTTTTGATATACTTGTTGTCAGGAAGGTGAAATTTTATGAACAACGCTTTTTCCAGGACACAAATGCTGTTGGGTTCAGATGCGATAGATAAGTTAAAAAACGCACACGTTGCCGTATTCGGCATAGGCGGTGTCGGTTCGTATACCGTCGAGGCACTTGCACGGTGCGGTGTTGGTGAAATATCGGTGATAGACAATGATGTTGTGGACATAACAAATATAAACCGGCAGCTGATAGCAACGCATAAAACTGTCGGAATGAGCAAAACAGAGGTGGCACAAAGCAGAATATCGGAGATAAATCCCGATGCTGTGGTGCATGCATACAGATGCTTTTACGGTGCCGATAATGCAGACGTTTTTGACTTTTCAAAATATTCGTATATAGTTGACGCGATTGACACAGTATCGTCAAAGCTGCTATTGATAAAAAATGCCTACAGGGCAAATGTACCGGTTATAAGCTGTATGGGGGCAGGGAATAAGCTTGACCCGACACGTTTTGAAGTGTCGGATATATACAACACATCGGTGTGTCCTTTGTGCCGTGTTATGCGAAAAGAGCTGAAAGCGTTGGGCATTGACAGGTTGAAGGTTGTGTACTCAACCGAGCCGCCGCTTAAGCCGATAATTGACGATGAAAATGTTAAAAACGCACGGAAACAGCCGCCGGGCAGCGTGTCGTTTGTGCCTTCGGTGGCAGGTTTGATAATTGCCGGAGAAGTTGTTAAGGATATTATAGGTATATTAAAATAGAAAAAGCCAATCGGTTCTTAAAAAGCAGAACAGATTGGCTTTTTTGTCTGACAAAAATCAGCTTTTTTGAAGCTTTGCAAACTTAACCAGATTAACACCCTTTGCCACAAGTATAGCGTGTTCCTGTAAGTGATCCTTCATATTTCTTTTACAGCCCAGCGGCACGCAAAATTCAGATAATTTTGCATTAATGCTGTCTTTGGTGCGTTCAATGTCGTTCAACGAAAAGATAAGATAGTAATTGTCATCCATTTTATACACAGCACCTTTTCTGAGCAAAGTGTATGTCAGCATGGAAATGCCTTGCTCAAGATTGGCAAATGAGTCGAAACGGTATGCCATATGAATACTTACATCGGATTTTACCGGCGGATTATCTGCACTATTATGCTTGACTGAAACCGTGAAGGTTTTATCTTTGTATTTATACACCTTGCGTGGCGGTTTTGGAACATCCGCATCGATTCTGCTTATCAGAAAAACAATATTGTTTTTGCCGGGTACAGCTTCTATAAGGATTTGTCCGTTGTACGGATTAAACCCCGTTTCGTGCTGTGCCTGTTGCATCATTGAGAACAGGAATGTGTGCAGTTGCGGAGAATCAGGGGTGAGCGACGATAGTTCGATATTGAATATTTCGAAGTCTAAACTGTCAACCGTTATTTTTATGTGGTTTGCATCTATCTTTTCTATCTTCATTTTCTAAACACCTCATTTCTTCTAATACCATTATACTATATAAATATTGATTTGGGAATAGGAAATTGTTAATAATTTTTTAATACAATCAAATTCGGCAAAATGCGTATAAATTTTAAGTGAATTGGAGATACTTTCTAATACAAAAAAGCTTGAAAGGGTGTTTTCCATGAAAGATAAAAAATGCAAGAAAATTATATCAAGAATACTGGACGGTAACGGGTTTTATATAGCGGTTATAGTTTGCTTTTCAATTATTGCTGTTAACGGTTATTTTACATTGAACCACAACAAAAAACCAAACAATGAAGAGGCGTCCAAACATGAAATGAACGTGGTTATAGATCCGCCGGAGTTGGGGACGGAGATTACGGGCACACCGGTTATACAGCCTACCCCTAAACCTACCGCAAAGCCTGATACACAAAACAAAACCGCATCGGTTGCATCGGTAAAGGATGACGTGCAGGAGAGTGTGCCTCGGGAATTCAAGCTTGTATTGGGCATGAATTTAAATATAACAAAAGAATACAGCGGCAATACATTGGTGTATTCACAAACGTTGGACGATTGGCGAATCCACAACGGCATAGATGTGTCGGCGAAGGTGGGGGATAAGGTGTTTGCAGGGTTTGACGGCGTAGTGGAGGATATAACCACAGACCCGATTTTGGGCATAACCATAGTTATAGACCACAATAACGGATATAAAAGCGTGTATGCCAATTTGTCGTCAGACGAGATGGTTAAAAAAGGGCAGAGCGTTAAACAGGGCGATGTTATAAGCGGAGTAGGCACAAGTGCGATAGGCGAGACGATGGAAAGCACACATTTGCACATAGAAGTAATAAAGAACGGAGAGCATATCAATCCTACTGACGTTATTGCGGGAGCGTGAAATTTTGAATTTAATATGAATTGTAAAAAAATAGCTTGCATATACGCAAAAAAATTAGTATAATACTCATTGTAATTTACAATTATTGTTGATTTTTAGGAGGATTATGCTATGTTTATGAATTTAGTTGCTTTCGCTGACGAAGCGGAGCAGATAGTAGATTCGGTTGAAGGCACACCCGTTCCGTCGTGGACAGGAATGTTGGTTCAGCCGTTGATGCTTGTTTTGTTGATTGCTTTGTTTTATTTTATAATTTTACGTCCTCAGCAAAAGAAGGAGAAGAAAGCAAAAGAGATGCTTGCGGCATTAAAAGTGGGCGATAAAATACAAACTATAGGCGGAATAGTCGGTAAGGTTACCAAAATTAAAGATGACGAAGTTGTGTTTGAAACGGGAAGTATCGGCAATCCAAACGAAAAGTCGTTTATGCGTGTTGCAAAATGGGCAGTAAAAGACGTTTTGGAGTCTTCTGAAGATGTAAAAGAAGAAAAACAAGTAATAGAAGTAAAAGAAGAAAAATAAATAAGCATTAAATCAAAAGCCACTGAATATTGTAGTATTGCAATATTCAGTGGCTTTACAGCGTGTCGATAAACCTATCGGCACGCTGGCAGGCTGCGAAAAAGGAAGGCAGATTTGGCGATTTTGAATTCGTCGGCGTACGTGTGTACGTCAGAGTTCAAAATCGTCAAAAGCAAGTAACAGAACTGTTTTTTTAAAAAGTTACAGACATGAGTTTACGCAATAAATGCAAAAAGCCGCTGACCGTAAATAATAATATTTCTGCGGTCGGGCGACTTTTTCGACAGTCTGAAAAGCCACTGAATATTGTAGTATTGCAAAATACTACAATATTCAGTGGCTTTAATTTTTCTTATGAAAGGTAATGATTTTATGCAAAGCAAAGACACTTCATTCACAACCGACACGGGAAATTCACTTAAAACCGTCCTTATTGCCGCGGCAATCGCCGCTATAATATCGGTGATAGCCTTTTTGATAACGGGATTGTTGCTCACCTTTACAAGCTTACCGCAGAGCAGCCTTGAACCGCTCGTATTTGTTGTTACGCTCATAAGTGTAATTATAGGCGGTATAATAAGCGGCAAAAACGCACCCAAATCAGGTTGGATTTATGGCGGAGCCGCAGCAGTGCTGTATTTCATAGCAGCGTTTTTGATATCGTCTGCTGTAAACTGCAAAATGATTTTCAATCTTCACTGCTTGAGTATGTTTGCAACAAGCGTTATAGGCGGATGTTTCGGAGGCATACTGGGTATCAATATGAAAAACAAGCTCCGTAGGTATTAAATCCAGCCGCAATGCAAAGCTATTGTACCAACCAAATTAAGTCCAAGTCCTATAAAGAACATCAATGCAACATACGGCTTCAAATTGATTTTAAGCTCCTGCTTCGGAAACAGATGCACCAATGCAAGCACGACAAACGGTATCGCATCAACGGTGTATCTGTTGCCCCATTGCCAGCCGCCCATTGTCCTGTGCATACATAAAAGCAGCAGATGTATAATTATCAATGCAGGCGTTAAAAACAAAATCGTTTTATCATGCTTGTCTTTGGTGAAAAAGGAAATAACAAACATCAGCAGATACAAAACAAAAACCGGACTTACAAGCCAAAACGCAACTCCGTCAAAGATAGGGAAGTTCAGGGCTTTGCTGTCGGTCAGAGAAGGAAGACGGAACAGTCTGTGTATATTTTCCGCAAGATAAAAAGAGCTGAATTGACCGTACTGTGCTTCGGTAAATTCCGGAAGATAGTTATGTCCGAACTCGGTAACGTTGCCGAAACGCATATAGTTGAGCGTCATATACACCAACGCAATCACAATTGCACCGATTGACGCCAATGCATATTGTTTGATAAGACCGGCAAATTTTATATCCGGTGATGCATTTTTAAACTTTTTATATATCAGATAGAGAAGGATAGGTATGTACACTGCCTGAAACGGTCTGCACCCCACAGCACATGCCCATAATGCAAGCGAGACGCCGGCATGAGCTTGTTTTGCGGTGGAGGCATAGTAAATTGACATGACACAAAGCGTGAATGACATTGTTTGGGCTATAAACCAAACACTGCCGTTTGCACCGACGAATAAAAAGTTGCTTGCAATAGTGGAAAACAATGCCAAAAATACGCTTTTGTTGTCAGGAATGTTTTTCAAAAGAGCAAGATGATAAATATATATTGCACCAACTATACCTATAATCATGGTTATAAGATGGTCGGGAGTGTTTGTGCCGAAAAGTATGACGAATGGCAGCATAACGAAAGACGGGAACGGCGGAAAGCTGACATACACTTTGTCGTTGAAAAACGCAAGCTCCAAATGTGAGTAATCTCTGCCTAAATCCAAATGGCCTTCAAGCCAGCGCTGTGCCTGCAGAGAGTAGGAATTATAGTTGTTGATGCTGAGCGGCCATATTCCCGTAAATGCTGATATTACAAAATATACACCCAGCATTGAGAGTATGATTGTAAGATAGTTTTGCAAATGTGAATTTTTTTTCTTTAAATCTGCCATAAAGCCACAAATCCTTTCCGGTATTGTTGTTAATGATTATGATTTTTATTAAAGACAGCAGTCAATATTGCACCGGTTCCGGAACGCAGTCTTGAAAATATGCCGAAAACGGTTTATAAAACACTGTGTTTTGCATGACGCAAAAAAACAGTTGACATTTATGTGTATATGGTGATATAATAATTCACGTCCGAAAAACGGATAATAAAAAGTGTGGAGAGTTGGCTGAGCTGGCCTAAGGCGCACGATTGGAAATCGTGTAACGGCTAATACCCGTTCGAGAGTTCGAATCTCTCACTCTCCGCCAAAAATCGACATTCTTCTATAGAAGGATGTCGATTTTTACTTATTACCTATTCACTATTTTTGGAAAGTAATAGGTAATAGTGAATAGTGAAGAAGTAAGGTGCAAAATCGCTAATGCGATTTTGATTTGAAATTATGAGGTGTAAATGATAGATAGTTCGTCTTTTGCAAGTAGTGCCTTCGGCACAAAAAGTACATCTATATTAACCGCAAATTCCAAAGTCAGAGCAAGCTCATGGTGCTTTAATCTCTTCTGTTTCTCGAAAGCAGCAAAAGCCTTAACAGCTGTAACGCGGTCGCACCAACGGCAGCGACATATGTCATGGCTGCGGCGTTAAGTACCTTGCGTGCTTTTTTTGTTTCCTCGGCGTTTAATAACCCACCGTTTTCTATCGCTACAATGGCACGATTGCTTGCGTTAAGCTCCACAGGCAGTGTTACGATTTGGAACAACAAAACTCCGGCGAACAGGTATATTCCCAAATTTACCAAAAACGGAAAGCTGAAAATTATACCTATCAGCAACAGAGGAAAGCTTAGAGTTGAACCTATATTTGCCACAGGTATCAACACGTTTCGCATTTTTATCGGAATATAGTTATTGGCATGTTGTATTGCATGTCCCGCTTCGTGTGCCGCAACTCCGATTGCCGCAACAGATGTTGACGAAAATGTCGAGTCGGACAGACGTATAACATCGGCTCTTGGATCGTAATGGTCGGTCAATTCACCCGAAACACGTTCGATTCTTATATGATTTAATCCGTTTGAGTCAAGAATTTTTCTTGCCGCTTCAGCAGCGGTTAAGTGTAATACCGAATAGTCCTGAGCATATTTTTTGAAAGTGGAATTAACATTTGAACTTGCTATAGATACTATTATTGCACCAATAATAACCAAAATATATGTCGGATCAAAAAAAGGCATATTAATATCATCCCTTCATGAAAAATTTATTGTCCTAAAACAACGCCTGTTTCTATAACGTGCCCCTTTAAATAATCTTTTGTACTCATGCGTTTGCCGCCGGTGAATTGTAAAGCACGTATGTTTATATAACCGTCAGAGCATTTGACCGCTATAGCATCGCCCTCTGCTTTTATTACAGTTCCGTTTTCACACGCTTCTGAAGGAGCTGTTACAACGGCGTCTACGCTTATAACCTTCATGAGCTCGCCTTTATAGCTTGTATATGCAAGAGGAAAACTATTCATGCCCCTTACAAGATTTTTTATCTGAACAACGGGTTTGTCAAAATCTATTTTTGCGGTTTCTTTTGTTATCATAGGTGCATAGGTGTGTTTTTCGTGTTCCTGTACAGTGCGGACAAGCGTTCCGCTTTTTATCTGCTCGAGAGTTTTGCATAAAACGCTTTCACCCAAAACACACAACCTGTCGTGCAGCTGCGATGCGGTTTCGTCATCGCCTATTTCCAGTTCTTCCTGCACCAGCATGTCGCCGGTGTCCAGACCTTTTTCCATATACATTGTTGTAACGCCCGACTTCTTTTCGCCGTTTATGATGCACCATTGGATAGGGGCGGCACCCCTGTAATACGGCAATAGCGACGCATGCACGTTTATGCATCCGTATTTCGGATAATTTAATATATATTCCGGCAACACCCTGCCGTATGCAACAACGACAATAATGTCGGGATTTATTTGCTTCAGTTCGTTTTCAAAGGCATGATCCTTTAACGTTTGCGGTTGATACACCGGTATGCCTTGCGACAGTGCATATTCTTTAACTACCGTAGGCGTGAGCTTGTGTCCTCTGCCTTTCGGTTTGTCGCACTGACTCACAACAGCGACAACGTCGTATCCGTTTTCGACTAACGCCTGAAGATGGTTTTTGGCAAATTCAGGTGTGCCCATAAATAGTATTTTCAAAACTGTGTCCTCCGAAATTATTATCTGTGTTCTATGTCAAATGCTTTTTCTATAAATAAAACACCGTTTAAGTGATCGGTTTCGTGACATATGATACGGGCGGTGAATCCGTTTACAACCATTGTTTTCTTTTCACCGTACCGTGTTTGATAGTCAACGGTGATTTGTGTGGGACGGTCAACCTTTCCGCTTACATTCGGCACGCTGAGACAGCCTTCGTTGTCAATACAGCTGCCGCTCTGCGATGTGATAACCGGATTTATCATTTCCATAATTTCTTCGCCGTTCAAAAAAACGATTGCTCTTTTAATAACGCCTACCTGAGGAGCGGCAAGTCCGACGCCGTCTGCATCTATCATAGTGTCTTTCATGTCGTCCAGCAGTTGATGAAGGTGAGCGTTGAAGGAGGTAACTTCTTTGCATACCACTTTCAAAGCTTCATCACCGGTTTTTCTGATTATTCTCAGTGCCATAGTTATAGCTTCCTTTCATTATCAGTACATTGAGTTTGGGTTTTTGTCTATAGACAAAGTAAGATTTTTATTGCTTGCGTCAGCATACCATTTTATTTGCATGTCGGACAAAAAATCTGTTATATCGTCCGCATTGACGCATTTTAATATTATGTTATAACGGTAGCGGTTGTTCGTTTTGCTTATGTGCGATGCAACCGGGCCCAATATATGTATTTTACGGCCTTTTAAGATGTCGAAAAGTGCGGCATTCAACATCTTTGCCAAATGATTTGCACTTTTGCTCACAAGCATGAGATTTGTGCCGGTTATCTGCATAAACACAATGTCGGAAAACGGAGGATACCACAACGCCTCACGCATTGCTATCTCGGTTTCGTACAGTTTGTGATAGTCATGCTGTTTAACGCTTTGGATAGCGTCGGATTCCGGCTGATATGTTTGTATTACAGCTCTGCCTTTTTTGCCTGCTCTGCCTGCTCTGCCGGACACCTGCTCAAGCAACGCAAATGTCCGCTCGCAGCTTCTGAAATCGTCTATATACAGCGACGTGTCGGCAAGCACTGCACCAACCAGCGTAACATTTGAAAAATCCAGACCTTTGGTTATCATTTGTGTGCCTATCAGTACGTCGGTATTTTCGGTTTCAAAGGTGTGTATCAGCTGTTCGTGTGCCGATTTTTTGCTTGTCGTGTCAACATCCATGCGGATACACGTAGCCGACGGGAACAGCCTGTGTATTTCTTCCTCAACCTTTTGTGTTCCGCCGCCGTAATAGCGTATGTACGGACTGCCGCATGACGGGCAGGTTTTGTAGTTGTCAACCGTGTGTCCGCAGTAATGACACATTAAGCTGTCATGCGTTTTATGGTAGGTTAAGGTTATGTCGCAGTTGGGGCATTTTGCAATGAATCCACAGCTTCTGCAGGATACAAAGCTTGAAAAACCGCGTTTATTTAAAAACAAAATTGTTTGTTCCTTGTGTTCTAAATTATATTTTATTTCGTCATACAACCGTTTGCTGAAAATACTTCTGTTGCCGTTTTCCAGCTCCTTACGCATATCGACAATTTCTATTTCGGGAAGCGGCATGTTGTTGTAGCGTTGAGTCATTTCCAACAGCTTATACTCGCCGGTTTGTGCTTTGTAATAAGAATCGACCGACGGCGTTGCCGATGCCAGAAGCAAAACGGAGCCGTTTTGTTCGCAGCGTTTTTCGGCTACTTCACGTGCGTGATATCGCGGCATGGTTTCCGATTTATAGGTTTGTTCGTGTTCCTCGTCTAAAATTATCATGCCGATATTGTCAAACGGTGCAAAAACAGCAGAGCGTGTGCCTATAACGATATCCACCTCGTTGTTTTTCGCCTTTTTCCATTCGTCATACCTTTCGCCAAGCGACAACCCGCTGTGATACACAGCTATGCGGTTACCGAATTGTTGCCTGAACCGTTTCACTATTTGCGACGTTATGGATATTTCCGGCACCATAACGATAACTTTTCTGCCCATAGAAACAGCATGACGTGCTGCTTCTATAAACACCTGCGTTTTTCCGCTGCCCGTTACACCGTGAAGCAGGTATTTTTCGGCTTTGCCCGATTCCAAACCGTTTTTCAGACAACGCACGGCATAAGTCTGCTCATGCGTCAGGTCAAAATTTTGTGCATTTACCGGTTCGGCGTTTGTATATCTGTAAACCTGAGTTTCCTTTAGTTCTATAAATCCCTTCTCTTTCAGGGCGTGGACGGCGGTATATGATGCGTTTGCCTCATCTACCAAATCGGCAAGACACATACTGTGGTTGTCTATCAGAAGTTTTAAAACACGGGATTGTATCTTTGCGTTTTTATTGAGAGTTGTCAATGCTTCCATTGCCTGTTCGTGAGACACACAAAGCTGTGCCATGCAGACATATTTGTCATTTACGCTTTTTACATCGCATATCTCTTGAGATAAAATACCGTCGTCGAGCATGGATTTTATCTGTGATGATATGTTTGTGTTAAACTTCTGCATAAGGCGGTTAAGCTCTATTTTGTTGCCGCTTTCTTTGATGATGTCTACTATTTCGCTCTTTATTGGGGAACGGTTTACGGTTTTTTGAGCTTCTTCGTCATATTTGTTTACCGACAGTATTTTACGGTATTTTACGTCGGTTCCTGTGGGCAGAATGGTTTTTAAAACGCTGATGTATGACGCGATATATTTTATTTTCATCCATTTTGCAAGCTCAAGCATATCTGCTGACAGCAAAACGGAAGTATCGGTTATTTGTGCAATGCTTTTGAGCGACTTTATCCTTGAACTTTCACTCAGCGACATAACGTATGCTTCGTGTACGTTATCCGCTTTGCCGAACGGCACACGCACACGCATGCCGGGCTTCAGCTGCTGTGCCATATCATCGCTGACATAATAATCGTATTCTTTATCTACGTTTTTGGAGTCGTGGTTTATTATAACTTTAGCAATCATGGTAAATCACTATGCTCTTTTTTTGAATTCAGCCGCACATTCGTCCAGTATAATGTGTGCCAGATCGTCTTTTGACATATTCGGCAGACTGCGTGGCTGTTCGTCCGGCTTTAAAACGGTTACGGTGTTGGTGTCGTGTGCAAAGCCTGCACCTTTGTCAAACAGGTTGTTGGCGATCATTATGTCGCAATTTTTCTTTTTAAGCTTTTCGGTGGCGTTATCGAGCAAATTCTGAGTTTCCATACAGAACCCTATAAGCACCTGGTCGGGACGTTTATTCATACCCAATTGCTGTAAAATATCGGGATTTTTAACAAGCTCCAACGTCATGTCGGAATCTTTTTTTATTTTTTGTTCCTGCTGCTGTTTTGGCCTGTAATCACCTACAGCTGCCGATTTTATAATCACGTCTGCCCATTGCGAATTTTGCATAACGGCGTCGCACATCTGAATTGCGGATGTTACGTTTATCACTTCTATGCCTGACGGGGCATGTAATGCCGACGGGGCGGACACCAACTTAACATTGGCACCGCGGCGGTATGCCGCTTTTGCTATGGCATATCCCATCTTGCCTGTGGAGTGATTGGTTATATAACGCACCGGATCTAACGCTTCCTGCGTTGCACCTGCGGTAACAAGCACGTTTTTGCCGGCAAAGTCTTTGGTAAATGCGATTTGCGACACAACGGTCTCGACAATGGTTTCTTCATTTGCCAGTCTGCCGTTGCCGCAAGTGCCGCATGCAAGTATGCCTGACTCGGGATCTGCAAATATATATCCCAGGCTTTTCAAATATTCTATGTTTTTCTGAACTATAGGATTTTCATACATGTTGCTGTTCATCGCCGGAGCGATAACAACCTTGGCTTTTGTCGCCATAACCGTTGTTGACAGCATATCGTCGGCTATGCCGTTTGCAATTTTACCTATGATATTTGCCGTGGCAGGTGCTATAAGGAAAATGTCGGCACTTTCCGCAAGACTTATATGCTCCACTTCCCAATGGTTGGGGGCGTCAAACATATCGGTTACAACCCTGTTTTTTGACAGAGTCTGAAAGGTAAGAGGCGATACAAATTGCGTCGCCGATTTTGTCATTAAAACATGCACGTTTGCACCGAGCTTTTTTAACATGCTCACTATATTTGCGGCCTTATAACACGCTATTCCGCCTGTTACACCCATTACAACCGTTTTACCCTTTAACATTTAACGCACCTCCCGTGTATTGATTATAAAAACATCAATTATGCCGTTTCTGTATCGTTGTTTTCAGAAACTTCGTTTGATTCGCTGTCTGCCCATGTTGCGGCATCGGCAACGAGCTCGATTTTGTCAATGGCTTCCTGTTGCTGCTGTTTGAGCGATGTTCCTCTGTCGAAGTGTACCAGACCTGCATTTATTTCGTGTACAGCCATGCCGATAGGCTTGTTGGATTCACAAGGCACAAGACATTCTCCGCTGTCGCCTATTTCACGGGCGCGTTTTGCCGCCATAATAACAAGAGTGTATCGGCTGTCTGCCTTTTTGAGTAATTGTCCTATGTTAGGTTGCATAATCATGATTTTTATATTCCTTTCAAAAAATATTTTTATATATTGTTTTTAAATTGTTCCACAATGTTTTTACAGCTTTGTGCTTTAACCTTTTCCGCTGTTATAACGGATTCCAATTCCTTTGTTGCCGTTTCCAGATCGTCGTTAACGATTATGTAGTTGTATTTGTCGGCGAAGGGAATTTCCTTCCTTGCGGTTTCAAGCCGCTTTTGTATCTGCTCCATATCTTCGCGGTTTCTGTCTATAAGACGTTTCTCAAGCTCCTGCCACGAAGGCGGAAGGATAAACACCAGCACGGCATGCGGATATGTTTTTTTTATCTGCATTGCACCCTGAACGTCTATCTCCAGAATAACATCGTTGCCCTGAGCGGTTTGATTTTCAACCTTTTCTTTCAGAGTTCCGTAATAATTGCCGTTATAGGTTGCCCATTCAAGAAATTCGTTGTTTTTGATTCTTGCTTTAAAATCCTCTTCGGTAAGATAATAGTATGTTTGCCCGTCAATCTCGCCTTCTGCCTGCTGCCTGCTTGTGGCGGAAACAGACAGGAATATGCCGGGATTTTTGTCTGTCAGGCATTTGCAAACAGTGCCTTTGCCTGCGCCGGAAGGTCCGGACACAACAACTATTATACCCTGTTTTTTATTCATCGTCAAATTCCTCCTCGGCAGGGGCGTCCTTTGTTTCCAGCCTGTGTGATATTGTTTCAGGCTGTATTGCCGACAGCACAACGTGGTCGCTGTCGGTTATTATAACGGCACGGGTTCTTCTGCCGCAGGTGGCGTCTACCAATGCACTTTTGTCTCTCATTTCCTGGATTATTCTTTTTATCGGAGCGGATTCCGGACTTACCACTGCAATCACCCTGTTTGCCGCAACCATATTGCCAAAGCCTATATTTATAAGACGCATTGCATCTTCTCCTCTCGTAGTTTATTCAATATTTTGCACCTGTTCTCTGAGCTTTTCCAATTCCGCTTTAAATTCAACAACCTTCTTTGCCACAGATGCATCGTTTGCCTTTGAACCTATGGTGTTTATTTCACGGTTGATTTCCTGTATCAAAAAGTCTAACTTTCTGCCGGCAGGCTCTTTTGCATTTACGATATTGTAAAACTCGTCAAAATGACTTGTTAAGCGTACCAGTTCTTCGTCTACGGCTATGCGGTCGGCAAATATGGCAACTTCAGTAACCACTCTTGCCTCATCGACGCTTGCTGTGGGCAGGCTTTCCAGACTTTCCTTTATTTTGTTATACAGCCTTGTTCTGTATTCTTCCACACAGTCGTACCAACGTGTGTCTATATCTTTTGTAAGAGATTTCATATACTCTATACGTGCTTTAAGGTCGGCTTCTATACGCTCACCCTCGCGGCTACGCATGGACACAAATTCATCCGATGCCGTGTCAAGCACGTCTTTAACTGCAAGCCATAACGCCTCGTTTTCCTCTTCGCAACGCTCGGTTTTGAAGATGTCGGTGAACTGTGCCACGCCTGACACAGTTATGTCATCGGTAATACCGAACTGAGTGTTCAGCTCTTTCAGTGCGTCTATGTACTGCTTTGCCAAAGGCAGATCCACCGTTATGCGTTTATCGGCGGTATCGAGGTTTTCGATCGACACATATATATCAATCTTTCCGCGTGATATCTTGCCAGTGAGAGTTTGTCGTATTCTGTCCTCCATAAAATTACAGTATCTTGGCAGTTTTATGGAATAGTCGCAAAATCTGTGATTAACAGCTTTTATTTCAACGGTTATTTTTTTCCCGTTTATCAGTTTTTCGCAGTTGCCGTATCCGGTCATGCTTTTTAACATATCAACGTTAAGCTTGCGTTATTTTTGCAAGCGTCTCCCTTCTTTATATATACATTATTTTCTATTGTAACACAAAACAATAATAAAAGGAATAGTTTTATGTAAATTTTTTATCTGTATTTTATTGAGATTTTGTATTAAAAAATTCAAAAAAATTTGGTTATAATGCTTGCAAAATAAAAACTCTTGTGTATAATAAAGCTGTTATGAAAACAGACGGGAAAACAGCGGCAAAAAACAAAGCGGTTTTTGTGTAAATTTTTATGTGATTTATGCAAAAAAACCATTTTTCTCATCATAACTTTTCCTGCGCTAAAAATATATTTTTAAATTTTGCCGATGCAGGTCGGCGGAACGGAGATTGTCATGGATCATCCTTTGAAATTTCTTTGGAAGTACATTAAGCACAGAAAAGTGAAAATTATTATAACTTATTGTCTGGGATTTGTTACCAGTGCATTAATCCTTATACGGCCGAGGCTGTTGGGATCTATTGTTGACAGAGTTGCAAAGCCTGTTTGGGAAAACATAACCGGACATACGCCGACAGACCCGCAGCTTATAACAAAGCTTTGGCAGCTTGTGGCGGGAGTTGTTGCCATAACTGTTATACGCGGAGTATTGATATACATATATAATTATTGTAAAGAAAAAACATCTCAGGATTGTCTGATGTCATTGCGTGAGGATATGTACGATCATCTCAGCGGTTTGGATTTTGAATATTTTGATAAAAACCGTGTGGGGGATATAATGACCAAAATGACAGCCGACACCGATATGGTACGACATTTTTCCGGCGCCACTATGTTTGCCATAATCGAAAATGTGGTGTTGTTTTTGGGAGCTATAGTCGTAATGGTATTTACCAGTCCGATTCTGACGCTTGTGAGTCTTGTGGTTCTGCCTGTTGTTGCGATAATTGCCGTGCGTCTTTCAAAAACGATACGTCCGCGACATCTTAAAATACGTGAAAAGTTTTCGGCAATGAACACCGCCGCACAGGAAAACATAGGCGGCAACAGGGTTGTTAAGGCGTTTGCACAGGAAGATTATGAAATAGAAAAGTTCAATGCCGCAAATGATGCACACCTTCAGGCAAACATAGAATCGGTAAACATTTGGGCAAGGTTTTTGCCGCCGCTGGACTTCACAACTTCATTTATGAGCGTTATTTTGCTTGCTTTAGGCGGCGTGCTTGTTATACACAATCAGATAAGCGTGGGCGACATTATAGCATTTAACGGTATTCTGGCATCGGTGAGCGGACCTTTGAGAATGACAGGATGGCTGATAAACGAATATCAGCGTTTTTCGGTAAGTGTACAGCGTATATCGGAATTTATGAGTTCCGAATCCAAAATAGTGAATAATGAAAACCCGGTTTCGGTTGACAGATTTAAAGGCGACGTTGAGTTTGAGAACGTTTCCTTCAAATACGGCGACGAAAGCGTGCTTTCCGACATCAGCTTTAAAGCCAATGCAGGTGAGGTTATTGCATTTGTAGGACCTACAGGTTCGGGAAAATCCACTATAATGAACCTTATATGCAGATTTTACGATGTGTCTGACGGAAGCGTTAAGATAGACGGTATAGACGTTAAAAATATCGACATACATACCCTGCGTGAAAATATATCCACCGCCATGCAGGATATATTCCTCTTTTCCGATACGGTAGAGGGTAACATAGCGTACGGCAATCCTAACGCATCGCTTGCAGAGGTAAAAAGAGTGGCAAAGGTTGCCGATGCGGAAGAATTTATACAAGGGTTGTCCGACGGCTACGACACCGTTATCGGTGAACGCGGTGTAGGCCTTTCGGGCGGACAGAAGCAGCGAATTGCCCTTGCAAGAGCACTTTTGAAAAATCCGTCCATACTGATATTGGACGATACCACATCAAGCGTGGATATGGAAACAGAGCATACCATACACCAAACATTGAAGGAATTTTTGGTTAATAAAACAACCTTCATTATTGCACACCGTATATCGTCGGTTAAGCATGCAGACAGAATTTTTGTTGTCAGCGACGGTCAGATAATAGAAAGCGGTACGCATGACGAGCTGATAAACCGTCCTGTTGAAGAAGCGTATTACAGAAATGTGTTTGAGCATCAAATGGGCGACTTTGACAATTTCTATAAGGCAGGGGGTGATGCACATGGCAAGAAATAAGATAGACGTTGACGAACGATTAGAGGGCGAATTTAATTTAAGTTATCTGAAACGTTTGGCAAAATATATGAAGCCGTTCAGAAAGAACGTCATAGTTGTTATCATATTAATGCTTATTTCGGGTGTGGCATCAATATCCAATCCTCGGCTTTTGCAAACCGCCATAGACGTGTGTATTCCTGCGGGCGACTATAAAGGCGTGATTTTGCTTGGAACGGCGTTTTTGATTATATTGATAATAACAGCTTTGATATCACGCTATAAAATAAGAATGACAGGTCTTATCGGAAACACAATGGTGCGTGATTTAAGAAAGGATGTGTTTGAGCATCTTCAAAAACTGCCGTTTTCGTATTTCGACTCAAGACCGCACGGTAAGATACTTGTCAGAGTTATAAATTATGTAAACTCCTTGTCCGACATATTGTCGAACGGTTTTATAAACCTTATAACAGACGTGTTTACGCTTATTGTGATAACGTTTGTTATGGTTTTTTCCAACTGGAAGCTTGCTTTAGTGGCTATGTCGCCGCTGCCTGTTTTTATATGCGTGGTGTTTTTCCTTAAAACATCGCTCAGGAAGGCTTGGCAGGACTACAGCTCAAAAAATTCCAATCTTACCGCGTATATACATGAAAGCATAGCCGGCATGCGTGTTACACAGGCATTTTCACGTGAAGAGGAAAACGAAAACATATTCGACGAACGCTGCCGTGAAACGCATGATAAATGGATGCACGCACAAAAAATCGCCTTCCTTATCTGGCCTATGGTAGACCTTGCGAGCATAATTGCAACATGCTTTTTATATGTGTTTGGAATATATAACATGAATAACGGCATAACAATAGGTATGCTTGCGGCTTTTTCAATGTATATAACTATGTTTTGGGGACCGGTTATAAACCTTTCCAACTTCTATAACTCCATAACCAACGCAATGGCGTATATGGAACGTGTGTTTGAATTGCTGGACGAACCGATAACCGTTTCGGATTTACCAAACGCCTACACTTTGCCGCCTGTAAAGGGTGAGGTGGAATTTAAAAATGTAAGCTTTGCCTATGAACCTAAGCAGATGATACTGAAAAATGTAAGCTTTACCGTCAATCCGGGCGAGTCGGTTGCGTTGGTCGGGCCGACGGGGGCAGGAAAATCCACAATCGTTAACCTTATCAGCCGTTTTTATAATGTTACGGAAGGCAATATTTATATAGACGGACACGATATAAGCACCGTTAAGCTTGATTCGTTGAGAAAGCAGATGGGAGTTATGCTTCAGGACACATTCATCTTTGCCGGAACAATAGCCGACAATATACGTTACGGCAAGCTTGACGCAACGGATGATGAAATAAAAAAAGCGGCACAAGTTGTCTGTGCGGACGAATTTGTCTCAACCCTGAAAGACGGCTACAATACACAGGTAAATGAACGCGGTTCAAGACTGTCTGTCGGTCAGAGACAACTTATAAGCTTTGCAAGGGCACTTTTAGCCGACCCTAAAATACTTATTCTGGACGAAGCGACTTCAAGTATAGACACCGAAACCGAAATGGCTCTTCAGCGTGGTCTTGACAGATTGCTTGAGGGCAGAACATCGTTTATTATAGCACACAGACTGTCTACCATTATTAATTCCGACAAGATAATGTACATAGACAAAGGCCGCATTATAGAGTGCGGCACACATGACGAGCTTATGCAGAAGCAGGGTGCGTATTACAGACTGTATTCGGCACAGTATAAGTTTATGGAACAACTGTAAAGTCAAATAAACGGCGTGCCGACAAGCTTCTCGGCACGCCGTAATTTTCACCAACTTGCAAATATCTTTTTGAGCATTGATGAATATTTTATCTTTGCGGCATCGGAATCGGCGAGCAACGAAACCTCGCCTATGACGTTGCCGTTTTGTTTTATAATTATCTTGCCTACGTTTTGCCCTTTTTGCACAGGAGCGGTTAAGCTTTGCTCTAAAACAAGCTCTTTTTCTATTTCGCCTTTTTCACCTTTTTTGCTCAAAAGAGTGAATTTGTCTGCTGTTATGACCGGTATTTGTTCCGTTTCACTCTTTAAAACATTTATAGTTCCCGCTTCTTCTCCGGCTGTTAAAATTTCGCTCACGGCATAGCTTGCAAATCCGTAATCCAATAACGCACGTGCATCGCTGAACCTGTCGGCAGACGTTGGAGCTCCCATAACCACCGCTATAAGCTGCATGCCGTCCCGCAGAGCCGCTCCCGAAAGACAGCACAACGCTTTTGATGTTGAGCCTGTTTTTAACCCGTTTGCACCTCTGTAAAAACGGATAAGCTTATTTGTGTTTGACAGCTGTGTTTTGCCATCACGCAATGAGTCCATCCATATTGTGGTATAGTTGAATATCGCAGGATGCTTCAGTAATTCACGGCTCATAAGGGCGATGTCGTACGCACTGGAATAATGCCCGTCGGCATCAAGACCGTTCGTGTTCACAAAATTTGTGTTTTCCATACCAAGTTCTTTGGCACGTGTATTCATCATGTTCACAAACTCCTGCTCCGTGCCGGCGATGTGTTCTGCCATTGCAACGCAGCCGTCGTTCGCCGATGCAACGGCTATGCCTTTGAGCATATCGTCCACACTGAGCTGTTCACCTGTTTCAAGAAACATTGTCGATCCGCCCATGCTCATAGCACGTTCGCTCACGCTGACCATATCGGTCAACGCTATTTTGCCGTTGTCTATCGCTTCCATGATCAGAAGCATTGTCATAATTTTTGTAACGCTGGCAAGAGGCAGACGTTCGTCTTTGTTTTCCGAATACAACACCGTGCCTGTGCTTGCTTCCATAAGTACGGCGGACTTTGCTTTTATATTAAGTGCAACGTTGTTGTCCTCAGCGTATGCGTTGGTGCACAATAACATACAAACCGCCATGAACGCAGCCAAACATTTTTGAAAATATCTTTCCATCATAGTCTCCATTCCGCCGTTCCGCATCGGCATTAAATATTTTTCTCTTATCGGCGGAACAAAAAATGATAAGAGATTGTTGTGCCTGTGTATTTTTCCAAATTTACAGGCAAGGAAATTTTGCAAAGACATAAATCTTTATTTGTTTAATGCAGTTTTGTCAATAGTGTGCCGCCTATATATATGTCGCACATTGATATAAAGCAAAGCAATAAAAACGCAACGACCGAGCTGATAAAAAACCGCTTTGTCTGACCGCGTATCCTTGTGTTTTTAATACCTTCGGAGCAGAAATTAAAGGACATAACGCAAAACACACTAAGAGCTGCAAATTGCAGAATTGTTTTAGGCATAAGGCACAGCGTGGACATAAAAAATCCTTTCCAATGATAATATTTTATCAATGCGGCACAGGTGTAGCCGTAAGCAAAGCCCTTCAAAGCAGGAATGGTTCCTGTTGATACAAAGCCAATGGGTGTGAAGGATAATAAAAATATTACGGTGCACAAAGCCGCGTTTTCCGCAAAGGCCCGAATTATAAGAGCGTTTTTGGACGCGGGTGCGACACTGAGAGCTGAACTTATATAGCTGCTTATGGTTGTGTCTTGTGATGCAGGCATCATTGCACATGAAACCGTGCCTATAACAACACCGATAAGAAATATACCTAATACCGCAAAAAAGCCGATACAGTTTTTCGGCGTGCGGCCCGGAATAAAAAACATATCTTTTGTCATACAAATTCACTCCTCGTCTAATTTGTATGCGTTATTTTACGCTTAAATTACAGATTTTTAAAAGATGTTGATATAAACAAACACTTGTGCTACAATAATAACCGAAGGTTTACCCTATAAAGGTATGCCAACACCTATGGAGGTATGTTAAATGGTAGTTGGAATAGTCGGACTCGGCCTTATAGGCGGTTCGTTTGCCAAAGCGTATAAAAAGGAAAATCATACGGTTTACGGTTTGGATAAAGACGATACAACAATGAAAACGGCAACGCTTACGGGAACTGTTGACGGCGTGTTGACCGATAACTTAATAAAAGACTGCGATTGCGTGATTATAGCACTGTCGTTTGGTGCAACTGTGGAGTATCTGAAGGAAAATGCATGCAAATTCCAAAAAGGGCAGTTGGTTATGGACACCTGCGGTATCAAGGAAAAGGTGTGTGAGCTTGGTTTTGAGTTGGCAAAAGACTACGGCTTTGCGTTTGTCGGGGCACATCCTATGGCAGGCACTCAGTTCAGCGGCTTTGCCAACAGTAAAGAGGATATGTTTTTTGGGGCGACAATGGCGTTCGTGCCGCCTGATTTAAACGACAATGCTTTGATAGAACGTGCCACAAACGCTGTGATGCCTTTGAAATTCGCTAACTTTACCCTTTGGACGCCCCGGCATCATGACAAAATAATAGCCTTCACGTCGCAGCTGGCACATATTGTGTCAAATGCGTATATGAAAAGTCCGTCGGTGAAGGAGCGTAACGGCTTGTCGGCAGGCAGCTATAAGGATTTGACAAGAGTTGCATATCTTAATACCGGCATGTGGGCAGAATTGTTTATGAACAATAAAGATAATATTTTGTTTGAATTGGATACAATAATAGCATCGCTTGGTAAGTACAGAGATGCCATAGCGGCAGATGATGAGCCGGAATTGGAAAATTTGCTTCTGGAGGGCAAAATATTAAAGCAGGAAGAGGACAATTTCTGATAAATCAAACGGCGGAATTTGTTTAACTACTGCAAGATAATGTATCTGTCAAAGGAGGAAAAGCCTTGTTCTATTATATAAACGGAAAGCTGGCGTTTAAAGGCAGTAACTTTGTGGTTATAGACGTCGGCGGTGTTGGATATAAAATTTACACATCGCTGTCGAGCATACAACAGCTCAATCAAACCGGCGAAAACGTGAAAATGTTCACATATGTACATACACGTGAAGATGTGCTGGATATATACGGCTTCACCACCAACGAGGAACTCAGTATGTTTGAGATACTGATATCGGTGTCGGGCGTGGGGACAAAGGTTGCACTGTCCATACTGTCCACCATTTCGTCAGCACAGTTTGCCATTGCCGTTGTTACAAACGATGTTAAAGCAATCACAAAATCACCGGGCGTGGGACCAAAGCTTGCCCAACGCATAGTGCTTGAGCTGAAGGACAAGTTCAAAGGCAAAGAGCTGGACGATTTGTACGCTTCTGCCGATGCTCAATCGGGAGCGGTACCGTCCGGCACAAAGGACGAGGCCGTAACAGCATTGATGGTTTTGGGTTATTCATCTGCCGAGGCAAGGCGAGCTGTAGATTCGTTTGCCGATGACGGCATGACGATAGAGGAAATAATCAAGCAGGCGTTAAAGTTGCTGATGAAGTCGTGATCTCATCTGCAAACACAGCCGAAAGGATTGTTGAGAAATGAATTTTGATGAAAATATGTCGGACAGAATTATAACAACCGAATTTATATCCGACGACGAAGATATAGAAACGTCGCTCAGACCGCGTAGTCTGGACGAATACATAGGTCAGCAGCGTGCGAAGGAAAATATGAAAATTTTTATAGACGCCGCAAAACAACGCAATGAGTCGCTGGATCATGTGCTGCTGTACGGACCGCCGGGGCTGGGGAAGACAACGCTTGCAAGCATAATTGCAAACGAGATGGGCGTTAATATACGCATAACAAGCGGACCTGCCATAGAAAAAGCCGGCGATTTGGCGGCTATTTTAACAAATTTGTCGCAGCACGACATCTTGTTTATAGACGAGATACACCGCTTAAGCCGTACTGTTGAGGAGATACTGTATCCTGCCATGGAGGACTATGCATTGGATATTATAATCGGCAAGGGTCCGTCGGCAAGGTCTATACGTCTTGATCTGCCGAAATTCACCCTTATCGGTGCGACAACGCGTGCAGGTCTGTTGACCGCACCTCTGCGCGACCGCTTTGGTATGATAAACCGTTTGGAGCTTTACACTAACGAGGAGCTTACAAAAATAGTTACACGTTCGGCTAAAATACTCAATGTTGATATTCAGCCGGACGGTGCTTTGGAAATTGCAAAACGCTCACGCGGCACACCGCGTATAGCCAACCGTCTGTTGAAACGTGTCAGAGACTTTGCACAGATAATTGCCGATCTTGCACTTAATATGATGGAGGTTGACGAAAAAGGTCTTGACCTTATAGACAGACGTATGATAAATGCCATTATCCAAAATTTCGGCGGAGGGCCTGTGGGTCTGGAAACGTTGGCGGCATCTATCGGCGAGGAGGCAAACACGATAGAGGACGTATATGAGCCGTACCTTTTGCAGCTTGGCTTTATTTCACGAACTCCACGCGGACGCGTTCTGACACCGCTTGCATACAAACATTTCAACATACCTTATAACAACAATAACGATACGCAAATATCAATGAATGATATAGATTAAGAGCAGATGTCGAAGGCTTGGTTTTTCTTTTGGCGGCATAATACCGTTCGAGGAACCGGCACTTGCTGACAGCTGAGTTTTAAGGAAAGAGTTTGATATGAAAAAGAAAATTACAGCTGTATTTTTAACAGTTATGCTGCTGACGTCTTTTATGCTGCAGACGGTGTGTTCTGCTTTGACAATATCATATAACGGAATTATGGTTGACTACAAAGGCTCCATATTCAATCTTGTTATCAACGGTAAACAGGTTAAACCGCCTATGCCGCCGATAATATTTAATGACAGAGCTGTTGTGCCGGCAAGAGAGGTGTTTGAGAGCCTTGGGGCAAAGGTGGATTGGGAAGCATCTACCCAACGGGTAAGTGTTTCGCTGAACACACATAAGGTGGAAATGACTATAAACGATCCGATTGCAACTGTGGACAACAAAAAATTGCAGTTAGAGGCGGCTCCTATGATAATAGCGACGGAAATTGACGGCGTTATAACCGGCAAAACCATGGTGCCGATACGTTTTGTGGGCGAAAATCTTGGTATGGATGTTGATTTTGATGAATCCACAGGTTCTATAATGATAGCATACAACGGCGAAAAGCCTACACCTACACCAACCGTGAAGCCGACACCGACTCCTACGGCAAAGCCTACTGCGACACCTACAGGTAAGCCCACGGCGACACCTACAGGTAAGCCCACGGCGACACCTACGGTAACACCGTCGATCGTTTGGAAAACCACGTCGTACTCTCTGAAGAATGACACCCTCACAGTCAAGCTGACTTTTGATAAAAAAGTAAAATATACATATTTCACGATGGTTGAGCCTGACAGGATAATAATTGATTTTGAAGATGTTGTTATATCCGCAACGGCAGAAGGATATACGATAAATAAAGACGGGTTTAACGCAATACGTTTAGGTCAGCACGAAAACTCTGCAAGACTTGTTATAGATACCGATGAAGAGTGCGATTTCGAGATAAGCCACAGTTCTTCAGGAAAAGTTGTAACAATAGAAGTATACGCAAATGAATCAGATTCGTCGGCAAAGCCGACTGCATCACCGTCAGCATCGCCTAAGCCTACGCCTGTTACATCGGATGTATACAAAGGTAAAATTGTAGTGGTTGATGCAGGACACGGCGGCAATCAGCCGGGTGCATTGGGCAGTGCGGACGGAAAAACGTATGAAGAAAAAGATTTTAATTTAGATATGGCATTAAAATTGGAAGAGATTCTTACCGAACACGGTGTGGAAGTTGTTATGACAAGGACCACGGACGTAAGAGTTGAGCTGGTAGACCGACCGAAGGTGGCAAACGAGCTGGATGCGGCGTTGTTTGTCAGCATACACTGTAATTCGTTGAACGATACCTCTGTAGGCGGAACAATGACATATTATAATCCGAATCAGAATGCGTCGGTGAAAGGGTATGGCGTAACGTCTTATGATTTTGCAAAAAACGTACAGACCTGTCTTATGAAATATCTGGACACTGTTGACAGGGGCGTGCGTCAGGACACCGAGGGGTTTGCTGTGTTAAAAAGGTCTGCCATGCCGGCGGTGCTGGTTGAGACAGCGTTTATATCCAATCCCGGTGATCTCAAAGTGCTTGCCGATGATGAAGGACGCATGAAATTTGCTCAAGGCATAGCCGACGGCATATTGAAAACACTTGAGAACTTAAAAATGCCGGAATAAAGAATTGAATTTACCAAAACGAAAACCGACAAGATTAAAAGAATATAATTATTCCACACCGGGTGCGTATTTTATCACGATATGCACACATAACAGAAAATGTTTATTTTCAAATATTGTAGGGGCAATTCACGAATTGCCCGAAAATCAATTAACGGAATATGGAGAATATGTGGAACAAATTATCGAAATATTACCTGAAAGGTTTAATGTGTCAATTCCTAAATATGTGATTATGCCGAATCACATTCATTTGATCATAGAAATTAACAATAATGATGATGAAAAACGGGCGATTCGTGAATCGCCCCTACAATATCAGCGTTCCATTATTGATAAAATAGTGGGATTCTTGAAAATGAATGTGTCAAAGAAAATACATAATACATACTCTGATAAAATTTGGCAACGGTCATTCCATGACCACATTATCCGCGGAGAGAAAGATTATCGTAAAATATGGGAATACATAGACACAAACCCTTTAAAATGGGAATCGGATTGTTTTTATAATGATTAAAGGTCGCAACAATTTTGCTGCGACCTTTAAATATATCTTGTTTATTATTTATAAATAATGCTGTAGCCTTCCAACAGATCGGAGTTTTCTATGGTAACGCTGCCGCCGTTTTCAACAACCCAAGGCATCTTTTGATTTT